>JANXRT010000168.1 GCA_025356735.1 Acetobacteraceae bacterium
CACGCCCGCCGCCGCCAGCGCCCGCAGCAGCCGATGCAGCGCGTTCGGGTGGGTCGATGTCAGCTTGGCAAGCTCGGCGCTGGCCAACGCGCCGCCGGCCAGATAATCGGCAAGCTTTAGCTCCGCTGCCGCATACAGGGCGCGGGAACTTCGCATCGCCATGGCCATCTGGCGCAGCAGCACGCCGGGATCGGGAGCAACTGGAATTGGATTGCCCATGGCAACGACCCTAGCATCGCGAACCCAGAACGGCGAGTCCGATCGCGCGCTACGCGGCCTTGCAGCCGCAACAGCCGCGGCGGTAGCCTGACCGGCGAGGGGTGCCATGACCGAAACCGACCCAGGCCGCCGATGCCGATGCGTCTAGGCGTCAACATTGATCACGTCGCGACGTTGCGGAATGCCCGTGGCGGGACGCACCCGGATCCTTTGGAGGCCGCCCGGACGGCGTTGCGCGCCGGTGCGGACGGCATCACGCTGCATCTGCGCGAGGATCGCCGCCACATCCGCGACGACGACCTGGCCCGGTTCATGGCGGCGCTGACGGCGCCGATCAATCTGGAGTTGGCCGCGACCGAGGAGATGGTGCGCATCGCCATTGCCGCGCGCCCTCACGCCGTCTGCATCGTGCCGGAGAAACGCGCCGAGGTGACGACCGAGGGCGGCCTGGATGTCGCGGGGCAGGCCGAGGCGCTGCGCCCGATGGTGGCTTCCCTCTCCGCTGCCGGCATTCGTGTTTCGATGTTCATCGATCCCGATCCAGTCCAGCTTCGCGCCAGCGCGGAAATTGGCGCCGCGGTCGTCGAACTGCATACCGGCGCCTATGCCGAGGGTCGTGCGGGCGAACTCGGCCGGCTGCGCGCGGCGGCGACGCTGACCGCGACGCTAGGGCTGGAGTGCCACGCCGGGCATGGGCTGACGTTCCGCAATGTCGGTCCCGTCGCCGCCTTGCCCGAGATCATGGAACTGAATATCGGCCATTTCCTGATCGGCGAGGCTGTCTTCGAGGGCCTTGCGGCCGTCGTTACGCGGATGAAGCAGATCATAGGGGCGGCGCGTGCCTGACGCTCAACGGGTCGCGCTGGTCACCGGCTCGACATCCGGCATCGGCAAGGCGATCGCCCACCGGCTCTCCGCCGACGGGTTTTTCGTGGTCGTCCATTCCCGGTCTTCGGTCGCCGCCGGCGAGGCCCTGGCGGGCGAGCTGGGACACGCCGGCTACATCCAGGCCGACCTCGCCGATCCGGCACAGGCAACCCGGCTGGTGCGCGAAACCGTCGGGCGTCATGGCCGACTCGACGTGCTGGTCAACAACGCCGGCATCTCCGGAATTGTACCTCACGCCGATCTGCGTGCCGCGACACCGGAGATGTGGCGACGTATCTTCGACACCAATGTCATTGGCCCCTGGATGCTGATCACCGAGGCCGAAGCCCATTTGCGCGCCGCTTCCAGCGGAACCAGGCCATCGGCGATCGTCAGCATCACATCCCACGCCGGCGTGCGCCCGAAGGGCGCCTCCATTCCCTACGCCTCCAGCAAGGCGGCGCTCAACCACATGACCCGGTTGCTCGCGGTGTCGCTGGCGCCGGACATCCGTGTCAACGCCGTCGCACCCGGTCTGGTCGATACGCCGATGACCGCAGCCTGGACCGAACTCCAGGACATCTGGAAAACCCGCGCGCCGATGCGCCGCGCCGCGCAACCCGCCGATATCGCGGCAATCGTCTCGATGCTGATCGCCTCCGACTATTTGACCGGCGAGGTCATCCTGGCCGATGGCGGCTTCAATCTGACCTAATCCGCCGCGTTGCCGCGCGGATGCGAATTCCGCCACACCTCCATCAGCCGCGTCGGATCGACGGCGGTGTAGCGCTGCGTGGTCGACAGGCTGGCATGGCCGAGCAAATCCTGGATTGAGCGCAGATCGCCGCCCGCCGCCAGCAGATGGGTCGCGAACGAATGGCGCAATGCGTGCGGCGTGGCATGTTCCGGCAGGCCGTTCAGCCGGCGGAAATTTCGAAGTGTCCGCTGCGCCACGGCCGCATCCAGCCGTTTGCCGCGCATGCCCAAAAACAGCGGGGTTTCAGGCCGGCGATCCGGATGGTGGCGCAGCCAGGCGGCGATCACGTCGAAGACCACCGGCAGCACCGGAACGATGCGCTCCTTCGAGCCCTTGCCGGTTACCCGCAGCACGGCGTCGCCGGATTTCGGCACGTCGGAAATATTGATCGCCAGCGCCTCGGCAATGCGCAGGCCACAGCCGTACAGCAGCGTGAACAGTGCGATGTCGCGGCACTGGGTGGCCGCGACGTCTGACATCTCGCCGATATCCTCGGCAACGCTTCGCGCCTGTTTGAGCGTCAGCGCGCGAGGGATGGGTGCGCGCGCCCGTGGCGTCGCGAGCAGCTTTATGGATGCGTTCGCCATGCCGTGCCGCCGTTCCAGGTAGCGGAAATAGCCGCGCACCGCGGATAGATGGCGCGCCCTTGTGGCATTCACCGCACCATCGGCGGCCATGCTGGCGAGCCAGGCTCGGAAATCCGGCTGCCGCAGACCGGCCAGTGCTGCAAGATCAGGCTCCTGCCCGAGATGACCGGTCAGGAAACCGAGGAACCCCGCAAGGTCGGTGCCGTAGGCCTCCACCGTCAGAGCAGCGGCGCGACGTTCCAGCGACATCCAGCCGAGGAAAAGCTTGCGAAGTTCCTCTCCGGTCACGTCACCGGCCGAGCGCAGCCGCGATGGCGCGGCCAAGGAACGCCAACGCGCCGCTGCCCTGCGACGGATCCAGCGCGCGGGTATCGCGCGTCGCCAGCGCCAGCAGGGCGGGCGGCCCGGCACCGGGAATGCGCACCAGGGCATCGAAGCTCGCAAGGCCTGCAGCCTCGCCATGCAGCATCCGCGTTTCGGCCGGACCGGTGCGGAACGCGACATCGCGGCCATCGAGCAACATGTTGACAACTCCCAGCGGCAATTCCCGGGCGCCCGGCATCAACGTGCCCGGTGGCAGCGGCTCGGCGCACAATGCGGCAGAGTCGATGCGCAGGATGCCGCCCAGTTCGGCATTGACGCACTCGGCGGGATCACCCGACCGGATCAACGCCAGCACCGCATCGTGCACCCGCGCCGCCAGCCCGGCCGCCGCCCGGCCGGCGGCGAGCACGTCGTCGGCACGCTCCGCCATCAGCGCCGCATCCTGACGCGCAAGCGTCAGCATCATCGCCATGTGATCGGTCAGCGCCTCGCCATGCACCCGTTTGGGCGGCGCCAGTACGCGATACAGGTCCGGCTGCTCGGCGAGCCACGCGGGATGGGCGCGCAGGAACGCGCTTACCGCCGACGGGTCGATCTCCGGCGGGGCGGGAACCTTGGCCGGGACCTTAGCCAAATGGCGCGGCCAGGTGGAAAGCACCTATATACAGGGACATGGACGAAATCCGGGTTGGGCTACGCCGAACGGCGGCAGCACAGGTTGCAGACAAGCCGGCGAGCGTCGGAACAGGAACACGGAGCCAGATATACAGGATGTTGGGTGACGACAGGAAGCGACGGTTCAGATTACCTGTCCTGCTGCCCTATCCATTCGCCGGGCCGTTTGATTACCTGCTGCCGGCGGACGCCGATTCTTGCGACCTCGGCCCTGGCGATGTCGTTCTGGTGCCGCTCAACGGCCGCCCGGAAATTGGCGTCGTGTGGGATGGCGAACCTGATTCCGGGCTTGCCACCAGCCGGCTGAAGCCGATTTCGGGGCGGATCGACACGATGCCCGTCGCTGCCCCGATGCGCCGGCTGATCGATTGGATCGCCGCCTACACCCTGGCCCCGCCGGGGATCGTGCTCGCCATGGCGCTGCGGGTGACGCGCCCAGACGCGATGCCGCGAATGGGCTGGCTGCCAGCCGACACTCTGCCTGCCGTTCGGATTACCCCCGGCCGCGCTCGGGTTCTGGCAACCCTCGCCAACCACCGCCGCCCGATATCCGGTGCCCAGCTGGCAAGGCTCGCCGGCGTTACCGCAGGCATGGTGCGCGGAATGGCCGACGCCGGTTTTCTGATCCCCGTCCGGCTGCCCTTTGCAACGCCGTTCCGCGCCCCCGATCCCGACCATCCTGGCCCGCAACTGTCAGCCGACCAAGCCGCCGCCGCTGCCAGCCTGTGCCAGGCGGTCGCGGAAAAGAAGTTCTCGGTGACCCTGCTCGACGGCGTCACCGGGTCGGGCAAGACCGAGGTCTATCTTGAGGCCATCGCCGAATGCCTGCGCGCCGGCCGCCAAGCCCTGGTGCTGCTGCCGGAAATCGCGCTGTCGTCGCAATGGCTGGACCGGTTCGAGGCACGGTTCGGGGTCGCCCCCGGCGTCTGGCACTCCGACCTGTCTTCACGCCTGCGCAAGATCACCTGGCAGGCCGTCGCCGAGGGCACCGCGCACGTGGTGGTCGGCGCCCGGTCGGCACTTTTTCTACCGTTTCCTGACCTCGGACTGATCGTCATCGACGAGGAGCACGAGACCGCGTTCAAGCAGGAGGAAGGCGTGGTCTACAACGCCCGCGACATGGCGGTGGTGCGCGCCCGGCTGGAGAGCGCCCCCGCCGTGCTGGTCTCGGCGACGCCGAGCCTGGAGACTGTCGCCAACGTCGAGGCGGGGCGCTATGCCCGGCTGCTGCTGCCGTCGCGCCATGCCGGTGCCAGCCTGCCGACCGTCTCCGCCATCGACCTGCGCCAGCATCCCCCCGCGCGTGGAAAATTCCTGTCGCCGCCGCTGATCGCCGCCATTCACGACACGCTGGAGCGCGGCGAGCAGGCGATGCTATTTCTCAACCGTCGCGGCTACGCTCCCCTCACGCTGTGCCGCGGCTGCGGCCACCGCATGGAATGCCCGAACTGCACCGCTTGGCTGGTCGAGCATCGCGCCCGCCGCATCCTGCAATGCCACCATTGCGGCCACACCCTGCCGATCCCCGAAACCTGCCCAAGCTGCGGCGCCGCCCACAGCCTGACCCCGGTCGGCCCCGGCGTCGAGCGCATCACCGAAGAGGCGGCCTTGCTGTTTCCCACCGCCCGCCGCCTGGTGATGGCCAGCGACACCGTGCCCGGACCGCACGCCGCCGCCGCTGCCGCCAAGTCGATCGCGGACCGGGAGATCGACATCATCATCGGCACCCAGATCGTCGCCAAGGGATGGCACTTCCCGCATCTGACCCTGGTCGGCGTGGTCGATGCCGATCTCGGCCTCGGCGGCGGCGACCTGCGCGCCGCCGAGCGCACCGTGCAGCTGCTGCACCAGGTCGCCGGTCGCGCCGGCCGTGCCGAGGCGCCCGGCCATGTGCTGCTGCAAACCTTCTCGCCCGAGCACCCGGTGATGCAGGCCCTGGTCGCCGGCGACCTCGACACCTTCATGGCGCGCGAGGCCGCCCTCCGCCGCCCTGGCCACTGGCCGCCGTTCGGCCGGCTGGCCGCGGTGATTGTCAGCGCCGAACGGCCGGAGCAGGCCGAAAAGCTCGCCCGAGAGCTTGGCCGCGCCGCTCCCGCTGGCGACGGCATGGAAGTTCTCGGCCCGGCACCGGCGCCGCTTGCCATCCTGCGCGGCCGGCACCGGCATCGGCTGCTGCTGAAAACCCGCCGCGATGTGGCGGTGCAGCCGATTCTCCGGGAGTGGATTTCGCGGGTGAAGGTGCCGCATGGCGCACGAGTCGATGTCGATGTGGACCCGGTTTCTTTTCTCTAGCTGTGCTCAGCCCGCCCTAAGAACGGCAATGCCGGCATAGGCGTGAATGCGACTATCTGCGGTGACCAACGTCAGGCCAGCGCGCAGCGACTGAGCCACCAGCAGCCGATCGAAAGGATCGGTGTGGTTCCATTCGAGTCCGCCGGCCTCCTCGGCATCAATCGGCAAGATGGGCAAGGCGTAGAACCCGTTGACATGGATTACGGCGGAAGCTGAGCCTTGAAACGACAGCTTTCCCAGCCGCCGCTTGATCGCGATCTCCCAAATCGAAACGGCACTTACGAAGACCCGATTGGCCGGATCGGCAATAGCCACCGAAGCTCGGGAATTCAAGGCTGGATCACCGCGGTCCCACCAAAGGAACGCATGTGTGTCAAGCAACAGGTCCAATCGGACTCAGCCTTCGAACAGCGCCTGGATTTCGGCATCCGGGGCATCGAAATCTGCGGGCAGCGGTCCAACTCCCATCGCGTGCGCAGGCACGCGCATCTGACCACGCTGGGCGATCGGTACAAGCTTGGCCAACGGCACCCCATTCTTGGAGATCACGAACTCCTCACCCATGGCAGCCTGGTCAACGAGACTCGAAAGTCGGGTCTTAGCATCATAGAGGCTGACGAATTCCGTCATCGCAAATCATCCTTGACTACCTTGACCAATTTTTAAGGCTAATGAATGTTTCTGGTCAAATGAATTCCGTTGGCTGAAGGCGGCCGGAAGGATGGGTTGGCCGTTCCGGATTCCCTCCTGCCGTTGCACGCCCCAAAACACCATGCTAGACGCCGGGCGCCGGCAAAGAACGTGTTGATGTCGCCGGCAACCTGCAATGGCCGGTGTGACCGGCCCAGATCATGGAACAGCACGCGTGGCGTCTGACGGCCCTAGAATACAAGGCACCACGATCTCCTCCGGCGGCGGACTCGTCGATCGATATGCGGCCGCCCTCTATTCCCTTGCCGACGATCAGGGCGCATTGGATGCGGCTGTTTCCGAAATGGAAGGCCTTGGCCAGCTGATCGACCAGAGCGCCGATTTTCGCCGGCTGATCCAGTCGCCGCTGATTGACGTCAACCAGGCCCGGCTGGCGGTGTTCGCCGTGCTCGACGCCCAGGGCTTCACCAAGCTGGTGCGCGATTTCGTTGGCGTCATCGCCAACAACCGCCGGCTCAACGTGCTGCGTCAGATCGTGACGGCATTCTCGACTCTGGTCGCGCAAAAGCGCGGCGTCGTCACCGCACAGGTCGCCTCCGCGACCCCGCTGTCCGACCTCCAGCGCCAGCAACTCAGCGCGCGCCTGATCGAGGCTGGCTACGGCACGGTCAAGATCCTGGAACAGGTCGAGCCCGATCTGCTCGGCGGCCTGGTCGTGCGCATCGGCGCCCGCCTGTATGACACCAGTCTGAAATCCCGTCTGCAGCGCCTGCAGTACGCCATGAAGGGAGCCGCGTGATGGAAATCCGTCCCGCCGAAATTTCCGAGATCCTCAAGAAGCAGATCGCCTCGTTCGACACCGAGGCGAACGTCGCGGAAACCGGTCAGGTGCTCAGCGTCGGCGACGGCATCGCACGCGTGTTCGGCCTGCAGAACGTTATGTCGGGCGAGAAGGTCGAGTTCCCCGGCGCCGGCGTGCGCGGCATGGCGCTCAACCTCGAGACCGACAATGTCGGCGTCGTGATCTTCGGCGACGACCGCGCCATCCGCGAGGGCGACACCGTCAGCCGCACCGGATCGATCGTGGACGTGCCGGTCGGCATGGGCCTGCTCGGCCGCGTGGTCGACGGCCTCGGCAACCCGATCGACGGCAAGGGCCCGATCACCGACGTCGAGCGCTCGCGCGTCGAGGTCAAGGCGCCGGGCATCATCCCGCGCAAGTCCGTGCACGAGCCGATGCAGACTGGCATCAAGGCGATCGACGCGCTGATCCCGATCGGCCGCGGCCAGCGCGAGCTGATCATCGGCGATCGCCAGACCGGCAAGACCGCCGTCATCATCGACACCATCATCAACCAGAAGCTCGCCAACGCCGGCACCGATGAGAGCAAGAAGCTCTATTGCATCTACGTCGCGATCGGCCAGAAGCGTTCGACCGTAGCCCAGTTGGTCCGCACGCTCGAGGAAAACGGCGCGATGGAGTATTCCATCGTGGTCGCCGCCACCGCGTCTGATCCGGCACCGATGCAGTTCCTGGCGCCCTACACCGGCTGCACCATGGGCGAGTACTTCCGCGACAGCGGCAAGCACGCCGTGATCTTCTACGACGACCTTTCCAAGCAGGCCGTCGCCTACCGCCAGATGTCGCTGCTGCTGCGCCGCCCGCCGGGCCGCGAGGCTTACCCCGGCGACGTTTTCTACCTTCATTCCCGCCTGCTTGAGCGTTCCGCCAAGATGTCTGACGCGTTCGGCGCCGGCAGCCTGACCGCCTTGCCGGTGATCGAGACCCAGGCCGGCGACGTATCCGCCTACATCCCGACCAACGTCATCTCCATCACCGACGGCCAGATCTTCCTAGAGACCGAGTTGTTTTTCCGCGGCATCCGCCCGGCGGTGAACGTCGGCATCTCGGTTTCGCGCGTCGGCTCGGCTGCGCAGATAAAGGCGATGAAGCAGGTCGCTGGCCGCATCAAGCTGGAACTCGCCCAATATCGCGAGATGGCGGCGTTCTCGCAGTTCGCCTCCGACCTCGACGCCTCCACCCAGCAACTGCTGGCCCGTGGCTCGCGGCTGACCGAACTGCTGAAGCAGCCGCAGTACCGCCCGGTGCCGGTCGAGGAGCAGGTTCTGACCTTGTTCGCCGGCGTGCGCGGCTATCTCGACAAGCTCGATATCGGCCGCGTCGGCGCCTACGAGTCGCAGCTGCTGTCTGAGGTGAAGTCCCGCGAGCCGGCCATTCTCAACGCGATCCGCGACCAGCGCGAGATCAAGCCGGACGTGGAGAAGTCTCTGATCGCCTTCCTCGACAGCTTCACCAAATCCTTCGTCTGACGACATGCCCAGCCTGAAGTCGCTCCGTATCCGCATCAACAGCGTAAAGTCGACGCAGAAGATCACCTCCGCCATGAAGATGGTGGCGGCGAGCAAGCTGCGTCGCGCCCAGGCGCAGGCCGAGGCCGCACGGCCCTACGCCGACCGCATGGAGCGGATGCTGGGCGCGCTGGCCCAATCCGTGCTCGGCAGCCCGACGGCGCCGCGCATGCTGGCCGGTACAGGCCGCGACCAGATTCACTTGCTGGTGCCGGTCACCGCCGATCGCGGCCTGGCCGGTGCCTTCAACACCAATATCGGCCGCACCACCCGCGCGCTCGCCCGCCGCCTTGAAGCCGAGGGCAAAACAGTCAAAATCCTGGCGGTTGGCCGCAAGGGCCGGGATTTCCTGCGCCGCGAGTTTGCCGATCGGATCGTCGGCGACATCACCTTTGCCGGCAAGAAGCGGCTGGAATTCTCCGATGTCGAGGATGTCGCTGGCCGCATCACCGCGATGCTCAACGCTGGCGAGCTTGATGTCTGCACCGTGGTCTACAACCGCTTCCAGTCCGTCATCGCGCAGATCCCCACCGAGATGCGGCTGATCCCGGCGCCGATGCCAAACAGCGCCGGCGCCCAGCCGGTCACCGCGTCCGGCGCGATCTACGAGTTCGAGCCGGACGAGGAAACCATCCTTGCCCGCTTGCTGCCGCAAAACCTGTCGATCCAGCTCTACCGCGCGCTGCTCGAAAGTGCCGCCGGCGAGCACGGCGCGCGGATGGCGGCGATGGACAACGCCACCCGCAACGCCGGCGACATCATCACCCGCCTGACGATCGTCTACAACCGCACCCGCCAGGCGG
>JANXRT010000240.1 GCA_025356735.1 Acetobacteraceae bacterium
GTTTGGCTCGTACTGGAGGCCACGTGCCTTTTAATTCTGCCAGATTTGTGGTCTGTAGATATAGCGTGACCATGCAGGTGTCACAAATACGACCCCAAGCGACGCGTAAGCTATTGATTTTGCATAGCGGCAACGGCTCCCCTACGGGATGCCAAAATTCTCCGGTTCAACGAGACGTCGGTGAGTACCGGCTGGCGAAGGATGCATAGATGAGGCGTCGGACCTGGTTAGGCCTGCTATTGCTGCCCGCCTGCATCCTCGTATCCGCCGCTCGCGCCGCCGAAGTGCCGGACGCGATCAGGATCGGCACCCTCTATGCCGGCAGCGGCACCTTCGCCTCGACCTCCACGACCACGCTACGCGGGCTTCAGCTCTGGGTGGAGACTGCCAATGCGGCCGGCGGCGTCTACGTCAAGGCGTTCGACCGCAAGCTGCCCGTCAAACTGATCGCCTACGACGATCAGAGCAACACCGGCACCGCCGCATCGCTCTACAACCGCCTGATCACGCAGGATCATGTCGATCTGCTCGTCGCCGATATGGGCTCGGTGATGACCTCGGTCGGGGTACCGATCGCGCGCGAGCACAAGCAGCTGTTCTTCAATCAGACCGGCACCGGCGCTAATCTGTTCTCGGCCGAAAACCCCTACATGGTGCTGACCTCAGCCCAGATGTCGATCCCGTGGGCCACCACCTTGGCGGATTTCCTGGCGGCCGATGGCGTCAAGCTTGGCATCCGGCGCGTGGCGCTGCTGTATGCGACCAACGACTTCACCCTGACCCAGGCCAACACCGTCCGCGCCGCGATCAAGGAAGGCGGCAAGATGGAGATCGTGTCGGACAGCGGCGTGCCGACAGACACCTCCAACTACGTCACCATCGTCAACACCCTGGCCGCCAAGAAACCGGATGTGGTCATCAGCCTGGCCTATCCAAACGCCGACATCGCCTTCCTGCGCGCGGTCGAGGACGCCGGCGCCTCGTTCCCGATGATCTTCACCATCTATGCCGGCATCGAAAACGAACTGCTGCACAAATCGGTCGGTGCGTCCGGCGTGCTCAACGTGTTCACCTACGTGCCGCCGTCGCTGTTCGAGAACCCGGTCAATTTCGGCATGACCCTGCCGCAGTTCAAAGCCGCCTGGGACAAGCGCTATGCCGGCGAACACATGGAGTTCGGCTTTAACTCGCTGTCTGGATACGACACCGGCCTGATCCTCGAAAAGACGCTGTCTGCCGCCACCAGCCTGGATCAGCTCGAACTGCGCCGCGCGGTGTTCAGCCTGTCCGGGGAGCTGAAGACGCTCGGCGGCAGCTTCAGGCTGCGGGCCGACGGCGCGCAGCTCGGCATGAGCAACCTGATCGGCCAGATCCAGAAGCAGCCGGACGGCTCGGAGAAGCTAGTGCCTATTTTTCCTGATGACCGCAAAGCGGCCGAGGCAATTTACCCGCGTCCGTAAACCCCAGACTTAAAGGATGCGCACCGGGGCGCTACCCCGGAGGGGTTTGGGGCAGATCTCCAACCTTGTTGCCTGGAAAACCAATGGAAAACGACGACATCAAGCAAACCGGAAAAATCCGCGAGAAACTGATTGAGAGCAAGCAGCGCTGGGCACGCGACGGCCGGCTGCTGACCGGAACCCACGCGGACCCCGAAACCGACCGGCTGCCGCCCGGACAGACGCTGGTTGCCGACTGGCCGGTGCTCGATCTCGGCATTCAGCCCGACGTGCCGGAGCGCAAGTTCCGCCTTGATCTCGACGGCGCGGTCGAGAACCGGCTTTCCCTGGCGCTGGCCGAGTACATGGCGTTGCCGATGAGTGCGAGCCTGTCCGACATGCACTGCGTCACCCAATGGTCGCGCTATGACAACCGTTGGAGAGGCGTCTCCGCCCAGGCGCTGCTCGACGCCGTGAAGCCGGACCCGCTCGTCCGCCACATCGTGTTCCATGCTCATGACGGCTACACCACCAACGTGACGCTGGCGCAATTCGATCAGCCGGATGTCTTTCTTGTCCATGAGTGGAATGGCGAGCCGATCACCCGGCAGCATGGCGGCCCGGTGCGCATGCTCATCCCGCGGCTCTATCTATGGAAATCCGCCAAATGGGTCCGCCGCATCGAATTCGTCATCCGCGATCGTCCCGGATTCTGGGAGACGCGCGGCTATCATAACAATGCCGATCCCTGGGCCGAGGAACGCTACAGCTGACAGTTGGTCATCAAGCCTGGCGGTCATCAAGCCTGAACCAGCAGCGTCCTTATGTCGCCGACCACGCGCTCGAACATGGCGGCGGTAAGCCTTCCGGTGTTCTGGTTGTATTGCGAGACATGGTAGCTGTCGGCGAGCGTCAGGCCATTCGGCAACGCCTGCAAGGCGCCATGGATGAAGGGCAGGCGCCCCGGCGAAATCCCCTGCGTTCTCAGCACGGCGGCGTGCGACAGCAGTCCGAGCGCCAGCACGACGCGCAGCTTCGGCATGCCTTGCAGCTCTGCGGACAGGAACTGGTTGCACGTGCGTGTTTCCTGCGGTTGCGGCAGGTTGGCGGGCGGAACACACCGCACCGCGTTGGCTATGCGGCAATCACGCAGCTCCAGACCGTCGGCCGGATCGGCCGCATAGGTGCCATGGGCGAACCCGAACTGGATCAACGTGGCATACAGCAACATACCGGCGTAGTCGCCAGTGAACGGTCGCCCCGTTCGGTTGGCGCCGCGCACGCCGGGCGCCATCCCGACGACCAGCAGACGCGCGTCGCCGCGACCAAAGCTCGGAACCGGCGCGTTGAACCAATCTGGGTTGCTTTGCCGATTGGCATGGCGATAGTCAGCGAGGCGCGGACAAAGGCCGCAATCCCGACCGGGAACGAGGATCGGCAAGGCAGCTCTTCAGATCAGGCCAAATCAGGCGACATCATGGCCCTCGTGGAAAGGCTCGGCCGGAGTCACCCGAGACGGCACCGCCGCACGCGGCCGGGGTTCCATCTGCCGGCGGGTGAATTCCGGCGCGATCTCGGCAAGTTCAAGAAACTGGTCGGCCTGCCGGCGCAACTCGTCAGCAACCATCGGCGGCGAAGTCCGAATCGAGGACACCACCGAAACCCGCACGCCGCGGCGCTGCACCGCCTCGACCAGGCGGCGAAAGTCGCTGTCGCCGCTGAACAGCACCGCATGATCGATCCGGGGCGCCAGTTCCAGCATGTCCACGGCAACCTCGATGTCCATGTTGCCCTTGACCCGCCGACGCCCGGAGGCATCCGTGAACTCCTTGGCCGGCTTGGTCACCAACGAATAGCCGTTATAGGCAAGCCAGTCGGTCAGCGGTTTCAGGGGCGAGTACTCCTCGGTATCGAGAACGGCCGAGTAGTAGTAGGCGCGTACGACGTTGGCCTTCCGCCGAAAATAATCCAGCAGGTTGCGGTAGTCGACATCAAATCCCAAGTTGCGAGACGCAGAATACAGATTTGCACCGTCAATAAACAGGGCAACCCGTTCGTTCGGAAGGAATATCATTGTTTTTCAACCCTCTGGCTAATTTCATGGTCAAACCGAAGCGGCCCAGATAATGCGTCAACCGGGTAAAAAACCGTCCGGAGCTACAATTCGTCTCGGCACGATAGCATGTTAACAAAAAGTGACGCAATAAGGCTTGGGTTCCAAAACGATTTAAAGATTTTGGTCGGAATCGGCACCAATCTTTCCGACGCTAGTGGCAGAACGCCCATCGAGATCGCGGAAAACGCCGTACGGTCGTTACACGAAATCGGCTCGTTGCGGGTCGCAGCCGTTTCGCGCTGGTATGGCAGTGCGCCGACACCGCCCTCCGACCAGATGAACTATGTCAACGGCGCTGCGCTGCTCGTGGGCAACGTCAATCGGCATCGGCTGCTAGCTTCACTGCAAGCGATCGAACAGGCAGCCGGTCGCCAACGCAGCGTGCCCAACGCCGCCCGCACCCTCGACCTCGACATCATCGATTTCGGCGGCCAGGTTTCGCGCGACGCCAGCCTAGAGTTGCCTCATCCGCGCGCGCACCTGCGGGCATTCGTGCTGCTGCCGGTTGCCGACATCTGTTCGGATTGGGTTCATCCCGCGCTGCGTCGCAGCGTCCATGAGCTGATCGCCGAACTGCCCAAGCAGGACATCTGGGCGTTGTGAACGAGTTATCGGCGAAAGTGGCGTTCTTCCTTGCTTTCCGCGATAAAGCCGCTTACCTGTAAGACTCACCAAAGCTGAATATCGGAGACGCAACGCATGGCGCGCGTGACTGTTGAGGACTGTGTCCAGAAGGTTCCGAATCGATTTCAGCTGGTGCTGCTCGCCGCCCAGCGGGCGCGCAATCTCAGCCGCGGCGAGGAGC
>JANXRT010000243.1 GCA_025356735.1 Acetobacteraceae bacterium
GCGGGCGACCAGATCGCGCAGCGCCGGCGCGTTGGGGCCATAGCCCTCGGTGATGCGGTCGGGCACGTGGAACAGAACCGGACAGCCGAGGCCGCGTAAAAGGGTGATCATCAGCGCCGAGCTGCACGCGCCATCGACATCGTAGTCGCCGAACACCGCAACGGTTTCGTGCCGGCGCACGGCGGCGGCGATGCGTTCAGCCGCGACATCCATGTCGAGCAGGGTCGAGGGGTCGGGCAGCAGCGCGCGCAGGGTCGGCTCCAGAAAGTCGGCGGCGCGCTCGATTCCGACGTCGCGGGCGGCGAGCAGCCGGCCGACGATCTCCGGCAGATCGAGCCGTTGCGCGATGCCGAGGCCCGTCCGCGCCTCGCCGGTGCGCCAGATCCAGCGCCGGCCGGTCAGGCTGAGGCGGCCGTCGAGGACGGATTTTTCCGCGGGAACGGTCAGCTCGGCGTCCATGTCTTGGTCGAGAAGTTGTGGTGCGCCTCGACATAGCGGACGGTGCCCGACTTGCTGCGCATGACCATCGAGTGGGTGACGGCGCCGTGCCCGTAGCGGCGCACGCCACGCAGCATGGCGCCGGAGGTGACACCGGTGGCGGCGAACATCACGTCGCCTTTGGCCATGTCGATGACCGAGAATTTCTGGTTCGGATCGGTGATGCCCATTTCCCTGGCGCGAAGGATCTGGCTGTCGTCCTCGTAGATCAGCCTGCCCTGCATCTGGCCGCCGATGCAGCGCAGGGCCGCCGCCGACAGCACGCCCTCCGGCGCGCCGCCCCAGCCAAGATACATGTCAACCTCGCTTTCAGGCGTTGCGGTGGCGATCACGCCGGCCACGTCGCCGTCGCTGATCAGCATGACCCGCGCGCCGGCCTCGCGGCACTTGGCAATGATCTCGGCATGGCGGTCGCGGTCGAGGATGCAGACCATGAGGTCGGAAATGGCGCACTTCTTGGCTTTGGCGAGGTTGCGGAGATTTTCGAGGGCCGGTGCGTCGAGATCGACGACGCCTTCCGGCAGGCCGCCGCCGACCGCGATCTTGTCCATGTAGATGTCGGGCGCGTGCAGGAAATTGCCCTTTTCGGCCAAAGCCAGCACGGCCAGCGCGTTGGGTCCGCCCTTGGCGGTCAGCGTGGTGCCCTCCAGCGGATCGACCGCGATGTCCATGGCGGGACCCCCTGCCCCGACATGCTCGCCGATATAGAGCATCGGCGCCTCGTCCATCTCGCCCTCGCCGATGACCACGGTGCCGTCGATCTGGACGGTGTCGAAGGCGGCGCGCATCGCCTCGACCGCGGCGCCGTCGGCGTCGTTCTTCTGCCCGAGGCCGATCCAGCGCGACGCTGCCAGCGCCGCCGCCTCGGTGACGCGGACGAGTTCGAGGGCCAGGTTGCGGTCTGCGATGGCGCCGAGCTGGTCGGAGGCAGGCCGGTCAGGGTTTATGGTGGTCATTGGGTTTCCTCGCCGCGATTTGGGTTGGACGATAGCCGATTCGCGCGGGCTTGTCCGATAACCCGCGTTTGCATTGACAGGCACGGCCGCCGGGCCGGTAATCCGCTATAGAGAGCCGAGGAGAAGGCGTCGCATGAACCATCAGATGCAGGATTTTGTCCGTTTCGACCCGGCGACGGCGGCAAGCCGGCTTGGTTCGCGGATCGATGAGGCCGCCGACGAGATCGAGCGCACGAGGCGCATCCCGAAAACGCTGCTCGACGCGGTGCATGAGGCCCGGCTGTGCCGGATGCTGCTGCCGCGCTCGGCCGGCGGCGACGAGGTCGAGCCATGGGTCTATCTGGGCGCGATCGAGGCGCTTGGCCGGCATGACGCCTCGCTGGCCTGGAACCTGTTCGTCGCCAATTCTTCCGCGCTGATCGCGGCCTTCGTGCCGATCGAGTCGGCAAGAACGATCTACGCCGATCCGCGCGCGGTGATTGCCTGGGGACCGCCGAATGCCAACACCGCCCGGGCCGTGCCGGGCGGCTATGTGGTGACCGGACGGTGGGAGTTCGCCAGCGGCTGCCGGGCCGCAACCTGGATGGGCGCGCACTGCCAGGTGATCGAGGCAGACGGCTCGCGCCGTTTGAACAACGCCGGTCGGCCAACCGTGCGCACGCTGCTGTTTCCTGTGGGTGAGGCCGTTCGCGAGGACACCTGGAACCCGATCGGCCTGCGCGGCACCGCCAGCGACAGCTATTCGGTTTCCGATGTCTTCGTCGCCCAAGCCTTTTCCGGCACGCGCGAGGACCCGGGTCTGCGCCAGGAGCCGGGTCGGCTGTACGCGTTCCCGATGCAGGGCATCTATGCGGTCGGAGTCGCCGGCGTCGCCATGGGCGTGGCGCAGGCGATGCTCGACGCGTTCTTTGAACTCGCCGGCGCGAAGGTGCCGCGCGGCCTGACACGGTTGGCGGAGAGTGCCACCGTGCAGGCGGAGTTCGCCCGCAACACAGCCAAACTCGGTTCGGCCCGGGCTTGGCTGGTCGATACCCTGAAGGACATCTGGGACACCGCCGAGGACGTGGCGCCGATCGACATCCCATCGCGCGCTCGGATCCGGTTGGCCTGCGCGCACGCGATCCAGACCGCCTCCGACGTCGCCGACTATGCCTTCAAGGCCGCCGGCACCGACGCGATTTTTCCCGGCAGCCGGTTCGAACGGCGGTTTCGCGATATTCATACACTCACCCAGCAGATCCAGTCCCGAAGTGCGCATTTCGAGGCAGCGGGTGGGGTGATGTTCGGGATCGTGCCTTCGGGTGGGTTTCTTTAGGACAGTATCGGCAGCCGGCATCAGCCCTGGGCGGTGGGCCGGACGATGATCTCCCCCACATCGACATCGGCCGGCTGCTCGATCGCGAACGCGATGGCGCGGGCAATGGCATCGGACGAGATCGCGAACTTTTCCATGGACGCGATGGTTTGCGCCTTCAGTTCCGGATGCGTCGTCGAATCCGCCAGGTTGGTCCGGGTGAAGCCGGGGGAAATCACGGTGACGCGCAGCTTGTCACCGGCTTCCTGGCGCAAGCCCTCGGAAATGGCCCGCACCGCGAACTTGGTGCCGGCATAAACCGCCATGTTCGGCACGATGCGATGCGCCGCGGTGGAGGCAGTGTGGATGAAATGCCCGAAGCCCTGGCTGCGGAACACCGGCAGGGCCGCGGCGATGCCATAGAGAACGCCCTTGATGTTAATGTCGATCATGTCGTCCCACTCCTCGACGCGGAGGTCGTCGAGCGGGGCCAGCGGCCCGATGCCGGCATTGCTGACGAGAACGTCGAGCTTGCCGTATCGCGCCGATGCCAGGTTGACGAGTGCCGCAACATCGCCGCGCCGCCTCACATCGGTGGGCAGATAGGCGGCTTCTCCGCCGCCGCCGGCAATGCGGGCCGCCAACGCCTCGAGCCGACCCAATCCGCGCGCGCCAAGCACGACCTTCGCGCCGCATTCAGTGAGCAGCAGCGCGGTCGCCTCGCCTATTCCGCTGCTTGCACCGGTGATCGCGACCACCTTGCCTTCAATGCCCGACATCGATCTCCTAATTCCTATGATTCGTTGTGAAGTTCCCTGCCCGACACCTCTACGCCGCGACCTGCTCCGCAGTCGGCCCATCGGCCCGGACCGTGGTGCGGCGAAGGTCGCGTACCGATCGAGTATCATCGTAACGGCGCACGCGGTGCATGGTCGCTCGGTTGTCCCACATCACGAGGTCGCCGACCCGCCAGACATGGGCGTGCACGAACCGCGGCTGCGTCGCGTGCTCGGCCAGTTCGCGGATGAAGGCGCGGGCTTCGGGCACCGGCCAGCCGACAATGCCGCCGATGTGGGAGGACAGATAAAGCACGCGGCGGCCGGAACCGGGATGAGTGGTGACCAGGCGGTGGCGCACCGGGCGGAGCTTTTCGCGGTGTTCCTCGGGAAACGCGTCAAAGCCGAGCTCGGCGCGGGAATAGGCGATCGAATGCTCGGTAATCAGCTCCCCTACGTCCGCCTTGGTCACGGCATCGAGCGCGTCGTAGGCGGCGCGCATGTCGGCGAACTCGGTGTTGCCGCCGCCGGGCGGGACGACACGGGCCGACAATAAGGAATACTTCGCCGGAATGGCACGGAACGAGGCGTCGGAATGCCATAGCCGGTTGCCGAGGCCGCTCAGCCGCTTGGCGTCGTCGCGCGCCCGCATCCGGTTGTTGTGGTCGAGGTTGGAAACGTCGGCCATCTCGCTGGCCAGGCGGCGCTCCTCCGGCTTGCTCATTTCGCCCTGGGAGGAAACCTCGAGCTCGCCGAACGACTGGCTGAACTCCATCTGGCGCTCGTCGGTCAGGGTCTGGTCGTGGAACACCAGCACGCCGTAGCGGTCCATGCCGGCCTCGATCGCGTCGCGCACGCCAGGCGCCAGGGGCTGGGACAGGTCGATGCCGGCCACCTCGCCGACGAAGCCGTCATGCAGAGGGCGGATCTGAATGCTCATGACGAATGCTTCCAATGATGTTTCCACGGTCGTGTTTTCCCACGGACAATAACCCGGCAACGATGCGCAGGCGATTGAAATGCCGCCTGTCGATGATCACATCCTGCTATGCTGCATCGCAACATAATCTGATGGCCGACGATGATTTCCTACCACAAGCTGCTGCCCCATGAAGCTGCCGACCTGAAGGCGCATCTTTGCCGGCTGGACCCGCAGGAGCGTGGATTGCGCTTCTTCGCCTCGGTCAATGACGGCTTCATCTGCCGTCATGTGGATGGCATCGAGTGGAGCAAAGCGGTCGTCATCGGCGCCTTTCGTGGCGGACACCTTGTCGGCGCGGCGGAGCTGCTGCGAACCGCGGAAGGTGCCGAGCTCGCGGTTTCGGTAGATCATGACATCCAGCACGAGGGCGTCGGCACGGAGCTGGTGAGCCGGGCGCTTCTGGCGGCCCGCAACCGCGGCATCCGCCACGTCACGGTCGAGTACCTGTCGCGCAACAACCCGATCCGCCGCATCGCCGCCAGGTTCAAGCCGCGGCTGCATGCGGGCGGCGGCGGGATCGTGGCCGATATCACGGTACCCCTGCGCGACCAGGCGAGCCTGCTGCGCGAGATCGCCGGCGAGGCCTGGGGATGGTTCTGGGATTTCGCGGATCGGCTGCACTTTCGGTGTGTCGCCTGAAATCAGCCGGCCTCGATCCGGATCATCGCCGGCGCTTCCAGCACCGTGTCCAGCTCGGCGATCTGGCTCAGCGCGACGCGCATCGCCCCCTCGTCAGTATCATGCGTCACCATAACGATCGGCACCGCCTCACCCGGGCTGCGGCCGCGCTGAAGCATGGATTCGAGCGAAACACCGTGGTCGCGCAACACCGCCGTGACATCGGCGATCACCCCGGGCCGATCGATCACCATCAGGCGCAGGTAATAGGCGCCGACATGCGCCGACATCGGCAGCGACGGCACATTGGAAAGCGCGCCGGACGCGGCACCCCAGACCGGCGTGGCACGGCCACGGGCAATGTCGATCAGATCGGCGACCACCGCCGAGGCGGTCGGGCCCGCCCCGGCGCCGCGGCCTTGCAGCATGACGCGGCCGGCGAAATCGGCCTCGGCGACGACCGCGTTGAAGACGCCATCGACCAGCGCGATGGGT
>JANXRT010000249.1 GCA_025356735.1 Acetobacteraceae bacterium
CCGGGCGACAGCATCGCGGTATCGATCTCGCCCGGCGAGATCGCGTTGACGCGCACCCCGTGCGGCCCGAACTCGTGCGCCATCTCCCGGGTCAATGCGACCAGGGCGGCTTTCGAGGCGGCGTAGGCCACGCCGGCGAAGGGGTGCACGCGCGAGCCGGCGATCGAGGTCACATTGACGACCGACCCACCGGCAGCGCGCAGCTCGGCAAACAGCCCGCGGGCGAGCAGTGCCGTGGAAAAGACGTTGACCTGGAACACCTGCCGCCACAGCGCCGCTTCCGTGGTCATCACGCCAAGCCGGCCGCCGTCCGAAGCCTTGGGCGAGATCCCGGCATTGTTGACCAGAGCGTGCAGATGGCCATGGCCGAGCCGGCTTCGCACGTCGGCAATCGCCGCCGGCAGCTTTTCCGGATCGGCGAGGTCGAGCTGGATGTGGTTCTCCTCGCCACCGGGCCATGGGCAGTCCTTCGAGAACGCATGGCGGGAAACGGTCAGAACCCGCCAGCCGGCGCGCGCGAAGCACTTCACCGTGGCGTGGCCGATGCCCCGGCTGGCACCGGTCAGCAGCAAAGTCTGCAAGGCGTCCATAATATCCCCCAGTCGGCTGTGCCTCGGCCCCCTCTTAAGTATTGCGCTCCAGGGCGCTACCCTGGCGGGGTTTGGGGCGGGGCCCCAAGCTTCCTGTCAGGATGTCACAATGAGCCTGTCCCTAAAACTAGCAGCCCTCGCCGAGGCCGGCACCCCAATCCGCATCGGCGTCATAGGAGCCGGAAAATTCGGCTCGATGTTCCTATCCCAGGCGCCGCGCACTCCGGGCCTGCATGTCGTCGGCATCGCCGACCTGAATGCCGCCCGCGCCCGCGCTGCGGTTGAGCGCGTCGGCTGGCCAGCCGAGCGCTTTGCCGCCACCTCGTTCGCGCAGGCAATGCGGGACGGCTCGACATTCATCACCGAGGATGCCGAGGCGCTGATCGCCGCCGACGGCATTGACGTGATCATCGAGGCGACCGGCAGCCCGGCCGCCGGCATCCGCCACGCCCTGCTGTGCTGCGCCCACCAACGCCACATCGTCATGGTCAACGTCGAGGCCGATGCGCTGGCCGGACCGTTGCTGGCGCGTCGCGCGGCCGAGGCCGGCATCCTGTATTCCTTTGCCTATGGCGACCAGCCGGCCCTGATCGTCGAGCTGGTGGATTGGGCGCGCACTGCTGGGTTGAACGTGGTTTGCGCCGGAAAGGGGACAAAATACCTGCCGGTCTATCACGCCTCGACCCCGGAGACGGTGTGGGGGCATTATGGCTTCACCGAGGCGCAGGTCGCCGGCGGTGACTTTAACGCCCAGATGTTCAACTCCTTCCTGGACGGCACCAAATCGGCGCTGGAGATGGCCGCGGTCGCCAACGCGACCGGGCTGGAGCCTGGCACGGATGGCCTCGCTTTTCCGGCCTGTGGCGTGGACGACCTGCCGAACATCCTCCGCCCGCGCCAGGATGGCGGCATCCTGGAGCACGCGGGCACGGTCGAGGTGGTCTCGTCGGTCGAGCGTGACGGCAGGCCGGTGTTCCGCGACCTGCGCTGGGGCGTCTATGCTATTTTCGAGGCGCCATCGGACTACGTTCGAAGATGCTTTTCCGAGTACGGGCTGAACACCGACGCCACCGGGCGATACAGCGTGATGTACAAGCCTTTCCACCTGATCGGCCTCGAACTCGGCGTTTCGGTCGCCAGCATCATGGTCCGGGGCGAGGCGACGGGGGCCACGCGCGAGTTTCGCGGCGACGTGGTGGCGACCGCCAAGCGCGACCTGCAAGCCGGCGAGCGGCTCGACGGCGAGGGTGGCTACCGGGTCTTCGGCAAGCTGATGCCGGCCCGCATGTCGCTCGGGGCAGGGGGGCTGCCGATCGGCCTCGCGCACAACCTGACGCTGAAAAACCCCGTGGCGCAGGGCAAGCCGGTGCGCTGGCAGGACGTTACCTATGACGAGAACGATCCGGCCATCCGCGTCCGCCGTGAGATGGAGGCGATGTTCCGGTAGCGGTTCACAGCCGTTACCCGGTGACAGTGCATCTTTCGGGCATTGCCGAAGCGGTCAGCGCGGCCGCGACACCTCGAACCCGACGGACAGCTTCTTCACCAGAAAGCTCTGCGGCTCGAAGTCGATGCGCGGCCACTGGCCGTATCTCGAAGCATCGAAGATCTCGCGGCGGACATACATCGCGCACAGCACCTGCGCCTGGTCGGCCGTCGGAAACTCGGCCACGCTGTCGCGGACCAGGGTGGCGTTGATTTCCGGGCGGAGATACTTGTCGGCGATGAACTGAAGCACGTCGGTGTCGGCGCAGATAGATGGGCTGGCGGCCTGGGCCGCGGGCATCGCGGCGGTCAGGCCGGCGCCGGCAACCGCCGCGCCGAGCCACCATCGCCGGGCCCACCCTGTCCAAGCCATGATGCGGTTCGTCATGCCGGCATCGCCACGATATCGACGTGGTCGGTGCCACGGGCGCGATAGACCTCCATCACCATCTCCCATCGCTGCCCCGCCGGGTGCAGCGATCCGTCCGGCTCGATCACGGAAATCGCGTATCCTTCGGCCAGGATGCGGCGCAGATAGGCCGGTCCATCTTCCCTCCCCGGCATCATGTCG
>JANXRT010000250.1 GCA_025356735.1 Acetobacteraceae bacterium
GGCAGGAGGCGCAGCACCGACAGCAGGGTCACGCTCTTGCCGCATCCCGACTCGCCCACCACCGCCAGCGTCTCGCCGGGGAACACGTCGAACGACACCCCGTCCACCGCGCGGATGGTGCCGTCGCGGTTCTGGAAATGCGTCTTCAGGCCGTCGATCGACAACAGCGGTTGCGCTGCGGCGTCCACGGTCGGCGTTGCCGGAAGCGCGGCCATCACATGCGCCGCGCGAGGCGCGGATCGAGCGCGTCGCGCATGCCGTCGCCGAGGAGGTTCACCGCCAGCACGGTGAGCGACAGGAAGAGGCCCGGGAACAGCAGCAGGGCAGGGGCGATCTGGATCATGCTGCGCGACTCGGCCATGATGTTGCCCCAGCTCGGAATGTTGGGCGGCGTGCCGGCGCCGATGAACGACAAGATCGCCTCGGTGATCATCGCCGACGCGCACACGTAGGTCGCCTGTACCAGCAGCGGCGCGACGGTGTTGGGCAGGATGTGGCGCACGAGGATGCGCGGCAGCGTGGTGCCCGCTGCGACGGCCGCCTCGACATACGGCTGCTCGCGCAGCGTGAGCACGAGGCTGCGCACGAGGCGCACCACGCGCGGCACCTCGGCCAGCGTGATCGCGAGGATGACGTTGCCGATGCTCGCGCGGGTGAGCGCCATCAGCGCGATCGCCAGCAGCACCGGGGGGATCGACATGAGGCCGTCCATGATGCGCATCACGATCGCGTCGACCCAGCGGATGAAGCCCGTTGCGAGCCCGATCGCGAGACCCACCGCGGTGCTGAACAGCGCGACCGCGACGCCGATCGACAGCGACACGCGCGTGCCGTAGAGCACGCGGCTGTACACGTCGCGACCGAGCATGTCGCTGCCGAACCAGAACGCGGCCGACGGCGGCTTCAGGCGCTTGATCGGCGATACCGCCTGCGGGTCGACCGTGCCCAGCCACGGCGCGAAGATGGCGATCAGCGCCATCAGGATCAGCACCGCCGCGCCGACGATCGCCGTCGGATGGCGGCGGAACGCGTCCTTCACGAACTGCCAGGTGGAGGCGACGGGCTTCGGGGCGGCGCTGACTGAGATCGCGGACATGTCAGTTGCCGCTCGGCTGGCGCGCGAACGACGAACGTCGCTGGGTTCCCGCATGCGCGGGAACGACGGGGGCAGCATCGATGGAGATCGCGGACATGTCAGTAGCGGATCCGCGGATCGAAGAACATGTAGCTCAGGTCAACGGCGAGGTTGATGATCACGTAGATCGCCGAGAACATCAGGATCACGCCCTGGATTACGGGATAGTCGCGGCGCAGGATCGCGTCGACGGTGAGGCGGCCGATGCCGGGCAGCGCGAACACCGTCTCGGTGACGATGGCGCCGCCGATCAGCAGCGCGATGCCGATGCCGATGATGGTCATGATCGGCACCGCGGCATTCTTGAGCGCGTGTCCGGTGAGCACCGCGTTCGACGACAGGCCCTTCGCCTGCGCGGTGCGGATGTAATCGTGGGTGAGCACGTCGAGCATCGACGCACGCGTGATGCGCGCGATCAGCGCGATGTAGACGGTGCCCAGCGCCATGCTGGGCAGGATCAGGTGGCGCAGCCATTCCCACGCGCCTTCGCGGAACGGCCGGTAGCCTTGCACGGGCAGCCATTCGAGCTCGATCGAGAAGGTGATGATGAGGACATACGCGAGCACGAACACGGGCACGGAAAAGCCGAGTACCGAGAACGCCATCACGCAGCGGTCGATCCAGGTTCCGACGCGCGCCGCGGCGACCACGCCGAGCGGGACTGCGAGCGCGACGGAGACGATGAGCGTGCACAGCGTGAGCGAGAGTGTCGGCTCGACGCGCTGCGCGATCAGGTGCGTGACTGGCAGGTTGGTGAAGATCGAGGTGCCGAGGTCGCCCTGCAGCACGTGCCACAGCCATTCGAAGAAGCGCACCAGGAACGGCCGGTCGAGGCCGAGCGAGGCGCGGATGCGATCGACGTCCTCTGGCGTCGCCTGGTCGCCGGCGATGATCGCCGCCGGATCGCCTGGCGCTATGTACAGCAGGCTGAACACGAACAGCGCGACCAGCAGCATCACCGGGATGGTGGCGAGGACCCGGCGCGACAGGTAGCCGAACACCCGATCAGGCCTTCTTCACGTCCCAGAACAGCGGGAACGGGGCGCGGACCACGCCGGTCACGCTGTCGCGCCAGGCCTGCTTCATCTGGAAGAACCCGGTCGGCAGGTAGGTGACGAACTCCATTGATGCCTTGTTGATCTCGGCCGTGGCAGCCTTCTCGGCCGCCAGGTCGGGTGCGGCGTACCAGTTGCCGATCTTTGCCTGCACGCTTTCCGATTTTGGCCAGCCGAACCACGCGGTATCGCCGCCGGCATCGAGCGCGATGTAGGGCGCCGGGTTCACGCAATCGGCGCCGGCGTGCCAGGTATGAAAGATGTTCCAGCCACCCTGGGCGGGAGCATCCTTCTTGGCGCGGCGCTGGCCGACGGTGCCCCAGTCGAGCGACTGGTAATCGACGTTCATGCCGATCTTCTTGAGCAGGTCGGCGGTGACGTCCCCCTGGTTCTTGGTGATGCCGACATCGGTCGCGACGATGAGCACGACTTTCTCGCCGTTGTAGCCGGCCTCGGCCAGCAGCTTTTTTGCGCCGGCGTAGTCGCGCTCGCCCTTGAGCGGCTCGCCGCCGGCCTCGGTGTAGAGCGCGGTGCCGGGCGTGAAGTAGCCCGGCAAAGTCTTCCACAATGTCTCGTCGTCGCCGACCACGGCGCGCATGTAGTCCTCCTGGCTCAACGCCATCTGCACGGCGCGGCGGGCGAGGACGTTGTTGAACGGCGGGTGCAAATGGTTCATGCGGAACGACCCGATATTGCCCAAGGGATCGGCAACATCGACCCGGATGTTCTTGTTCTTGGCCAGCAGCGCCACGAGGTCGGGCGACGGCGTTTCCACCCAATCGACCTCGTTGTTTTGCAACGCAGCGGCGGCGGTCGCGGGGTCGGGCTGGATCAGCCACTCGATGCGGTCGAGATAGATGCGACGGCCGCCGGCGAGCCAGTTGGCGGGTTACGGGCGCGGCTGGTAGCCGTCGAATCTGGTGAACACGGCGCGGGCACCTGGCACCCACTCATCGGTGCGAAAGCGCATCGGGCCGGAGCCGACATATTCGGTGATCTGCTTGAACGGGTCGGTGTTGGCGATGCGCTCGGGCATGATGAAGCAGGCGGGGGTGCTGCCCTTGCCCAATGCGAACAGCATTTTGGGGAACGGCTGGTTCATGCGGATGCGGAAGCTGCGGTCGTCGATGACCTCGAACGCGTCGAGGTTGCGGCGGATGATGGCCCCCATGGTGTCGCGCGCCGCCCAGCGCTTTATGCTCGCCACCGCATCGCGCGCCAGGACGGGCGCGCCGTCGTGGAATTTCAACCCTTCCCGCAGCTTGAAGGTCCAAACCTTGAAGTCCGGCGTGACCTCGTGGCCCTCGGCCATCTGCGGCTGCGGCTGGAGGTTGGCATCGACGCCGTAAAGCTGCTCCCAGAACAGCAGCGATCCGTTGCGCACGACGTACTGGGTGGTCCAGATCGGGTCGAGGTTGGCGAGGTTCGCCTGCGGCACGAAGCGCAGCGTCTTGGTGTCGGCGCCCAGCGACAGCGAGGGGGTCGCCAGCAGCCCGACGCCGACGGCCATGCCGGTTTTCAGGAAGTGGCGACGGCGGAGGGTCGGGTGGATTTTCATCGTGGTCGGGGTCTCCGTGCAGGTGCTCGCCAAAACGGCACGCAAGAATGGTGCCGCGTCTTGTGAACGCACAGCAGTGTTATGCGTCAAGCATGGGTTAGGCAATCGCTGAACGCATGACCAGATCCTCGCTGGACGAAACGGCCCGGGCGAAGGAAGCTGCCGACAATCAGGGATCAGGGGAAGCACCATGAACACTTCGCAGGCGCGCCCGGGCGGGCTCGGCGAATATGACCTGAACGGCCGCGTCGCGGTCATCACCGGGGGCAGCAGCGGAATTGGCGCTGCGACGGCGCGAAAGCTTGCCGCAAAAGGCGCCACGGTTTGGGTCGGCTATAACACGGGTGCCGACCGGGCTGGCGCGATCGTCGCCGAGTTGCCTGGAAATGGGCACCAGACCCTGCATTTGCCGATGGCCGACAGCGGCGCGCTGGATCGTGCGGCGGAGAAGGTTCGCGCGGCGCATGGGCATGTCGATGTGCTGGTGAACTCCGCCGGCGTCACGCGCGCGGTGCCGCATGGCGACCTCGACGCGCTCGACGACGCGCTGTTCGACCATGTGATGGCGACCAACGTGCGCGGACCGTTCGCCACCATCCGGGCGTTCCGGGCGCTTCTGAAGGCCAGCGGGGATGCGGTCGTGATCAATATTTCCTCGTTGGCAGGCGTCAGCGGCCAGGGCAGCTCGGTGGTCTATGGCGCGTCGAAGGCGGCGCTCGATGTCATGGGCATGTCGCTGGGCCGGGTGCTCGGCCCGGAAATTCGTGTCATCGGCATATCGCCGGCGGGGGTCGCCACCGACTTCGTGCCCGGGCGCTCGCGCGAGGCGGTGGAGCAGGCAGCCGCGACCGCGCCGCTGCGGGTGGTGACGGAGGCCGACGACATCGCGCTGGCGATCGTCGGCGCCGTGGTGTTCCTACGCCAGACCACCGGCACGAGCATCCTCGTGGACGCCGGCAAGCATCTCTGACTCTTTCATCAAGGAACATTGTCCATGCTGACCACGCCCACGATCACGCCATCCCTGCCCACGGCTCGCCCGGAAACGGTCGGCCTTTCCGCGGAACGGCTTGGCCGGCTGTCGGAGAAGCTCGCCGAGCGGGTGGCGGCCGGGCACATCCCCGGCGCCAGCGCGATCATCGTGCGCCATGACCGGGTGGCGTATCAGGAGGTGTTCGGCGTCCGCGATCCGGTGGCCGGCGACGCGATGCAGACGGACAGCCTGTTCCGCATCTACTCGATGACCAAGGCAATCGTTTCCGTCGCGCTGATGATGCTGTGGGAGGAAGGGCGCTTTCTGCTGAACGAGCCGGTCTCGAAGTATGTCCCGGCCTTCGCCGACCAGAAGGTGCTGGTCGAGCGGGATGGAAAGACCGAGCTGGTGCCGGTGCATCGGCCGGCGACCGTGCAGGATTTGCTGCGCCACACCTCCGGGCTGACCTATGAGTTTCGCGGCGCCGGGCCTGTGCAGAAGGCGTATATGGACGCCAAGATCTATCGCCGCAGCCAGACCAACGCGGACCAGGTCGAGATGCTGGGCAAGCTGCCGCTGCTTCACCAGCCCGGGACGGCATGGGAGTATAGCCGCTCCACCGACGTGGTCGGGCGCCTGGTCGAGATCATTTCCGGCCAGAGCCTCGGCGAGTTCCTGGACAGCCGCATCCTGAAGCCGTTGGGCATGAACGAAAGCGGGTTCTTCGTGCCGGCCGAGAAGCACGGCCGGCTGGCGCAGGCTTTCGCCAAGGATCCGGAGGGCAACACCGACGTCTCGTTGCTCGACGTGCGCGAAAAGCCGCGGTTCGAGTCGGGTGGCGGCGGCATGGTGGCGAGCACGATGGATTACGCCAGGTTCCTGCAGATGATGCTGAACAACGGCGAGCTTGAGGGCACGCGGCTGCTCAGCCGCAAGACGGTGGAGCTGATGACCTCCGACCATCTGGGTGCCGTGACCGGCGCGCCGGATCTACTGACGCCGGGCTACGGGTTCGGGTTGGGCTTTTCGGTGCGCAAGGTTGCGGGCGAGGCGCCGATGCCGGGCTCGATCGGGCAATACTATTGGGGTGGCGCCGCCGGAACGACGTTCTGGGTCGATCCAGCGGAGCGGCTGTTTGCCGTGCTGATGATCCAGGCGCCGGCGCAACGGGAGTTCTACCGAGTCATGTTTCGGGATATGGTTTATTCGGCCATTGCTGACTGAATAGATGCGGGTCCAGGAGCGCTACTCCTGGCGGGGTTCGGGGCAGCGCCCCGACCTTGCCTACCGGCTGTGAAAAACCGGCTCCCGTCTCTCGCCCATCGCCCGCGTTCCCTCGCGGAAATCCTCGGTCTTGCGCAGCCAATCCTGCTCTGTCAGCTCGCGCTCGGTGGCGGCTTCGAAGGCGTCGAGCAGGCCGCGGCGGACGGTTTCGCGGGTGGAGATCAAGGCGAGGGGGCTGGAAATCGCGATGTCCTCGGCCATGGCGATAGCCGCAGCACGGAGTTCGGACAGCGACACCAGCTTCTCGGCCATGCCGAGTTTTACGGCTTCATCGCCCGGCACGCGGCGGCCGGTGTAGAACAGCAGCGCCGATTGCTGCTGGCCGACCAGGCGCGGCAGGGTGCAGGTGAGGCCGAACCCGGGATGGAAGCCCATGCGGGTGAAGTTGGCGCTGAAGCGGGCTTCCTCGCAGGTCACGCGGAAGTCGGCGGTCAGCGCCACGCCGAGGCCACCGCCGATCGCGGCCCCCTGGATCGCGGCGAC
>JANXRT010000348.1 GCA_025356735.1 Acetobacteraceae bacterium
AACCAGGCGGAAATTCCTGGGCTTCTGCATCCAAGGCAAGGACATTGCTGGCCGGACATTAAATCGTTCCATGAAGATTGCGCGGGATCGTGCAGAGCAGTAGTTTGCTCAAATGATGGGCACATTGATTGGCAATTCTGCATCTCCTGTTGCGCCAGGGCCACTCGGAATAGGGCACCGGCCACTCGGCTCGATAAGCCTGGCGAGCACCGTGAATATCGAGACGCCGGTGATCCTGGCGCCGATGTCGGGCGTCACCGACCTGCCATTCCGGAGCCTGGCGCGCGAGCAGGGTGCCGGGCTGGTCGTATCGGAGATGATCGCCTCCTGGGCGATGGTTCGTGAGAACCGCAACACCCTGCGCATGGCCGAAGTCGATTCTGTGCCCGGCGTGCCCAATGCTGTGCAGCTCGCCGGCTGCGACCCGCAGGCCATGGCCGAGGCGGCACGGATCGCGGTCGATCTCGGCGCCGACATCATCGACATCAACTTGGGCTGCCCGGTGAAGAAGGTCGCCGTCGGCCAGGCCGCGGGCTCGGCGCTCATGCGTGACGAAGCGGCGGCGGCCCGGATACTGGAGGCGACGGTGCGCGCCGTCCCAGTCCCGGTGACCTTGAAGATGCGCATGGGCTGGGACCACGCCAACCTCAACGCGCCAAGCCTGGCCCGCATCGCCGAGGCCGCAGGCATCCGCATGCTGACCGTGCACGGCCGCACCCGGCAGCAGTTCTACACCGGAATCGCGGACTGGGACTTCATCGCCGGCGTCAAGGCGGCGGTTAGCCTTCCGGTGATCGCCAACGGCGACATCCTGACCGAGGCGGATGCCGCGGAAGCCTTGCGGCGGTCGGGCGCCGACGGCGTGATGATCGGGCGTGGCTGCTACGGCAGGCCGTGGTTCCCGGCCCAGGTGGCGCATTTTCTGAAATTCGGCGTGCGGTTGGCGGAGCCGCCGCTGTCGTGCCAGAAAAACATCATATTGAGCCATTATGACGCGATGATGCGGCACTTCGGCTGCGGTCCGGGCATGCGGCTGGCGCGCAAGCACATCGCCTGGTATTCGCGCGGCCTGCCGGGCTCGGCGGAGTTCCGCGCCGCGGTGATGCGCCTCGGCGATCCGGATGCCGTCGTCGCGGCGATCCACCGGTTCTTTGATCCGATGATCGAGCGCAACCTCGTTCGGGCCGCGGGCGATGACGGACGAATGCAAGTTCTTTCCGAAACGGCACAAGCGGCATGAGCGGAACCCTGACGCGTCGGGTTCTGGCAGCCGTCGGCCGCGACAGGCGTTCCGCCAACCGGCCGGCGACCGACCTGAACGAAGCGGCGAGGCGTCCGCCGGATCCCGGCTTGATCCTAGGCGCGATGCAGGTGCCGGTGGTCCTGCTCGACCGCGATAACGGCTTCAGATTCGTCAATCAGGCCGCCGAGCAGTTCCTTGGCGTGTCGGCGCAGCAACTGGCGCAACTCCGGCTCGGCGACCTGCTGCCGCACGACAATCCGATCTTCATGCTGATCGCGCAGGTCCGCGGCCATGGCGTGACGGTGTCCGATCACGACCTCACGCTGGAAAGCCTGCGCCTGAACAAGGTCGGGATCACCGTTCAGGGCTCGGCACTGCCGGAGGAGGAGGGCTGCGTGCTGCTGGTCCTGCAGGATGCCTCCGCCGCTCGGGCGCTGGATCGTCAGCTGGCATTCCGCGGTGCCGCCCGCAGCGTCACCGGCATGGCGGCGATCCTGGCGCATGAGATCAAGAACCCGCTATCGGGAATTCGCGGCGCCGCACAGCTGCTGGAAGCGAGCGTGGCCGAGCCGGACCGCGAGCTTGCGGTGCTGATCCGAGACGAGGCCGACCGCATCCACGAATTGGTCGATCGGATGGAGGTGTTCTCCGAAAAGCCGATCGTTCGCACCGCCGTCAACATTCACCGCGTGCTGGAACATGTCCGCAAGCTGGCGCAATCCGGGTTCGCAGCCCATGTCCGATTCGTCGAGGTTTACGATCCGTCGCTGCCGTCGGTGTGGGGCAACCGCGATCAGCTTGTCCAGGTGCTGCTCAACCTGGTCAAGAACGCCGCCGAGGCGGTGACGGCGCCGGAAATCGGCCACCCCGAGATCACCCTGTCCACCGGGTTCCAGCATGGCGTGCGGATCGCGATACCGGGCGCGGCGAAGCGAATCGACCTGCCGCTGGTGGTGTCGGTGCGCGACAACGGTCCGGGCATTTCCGATGACATCAAGCCGCATCTGTTCGATCCCTTCATCAGCACCAAGCCCTCGGGCAGCGGCCTCGGGCTTGCACTGGTCGCCAAGATCGTCGGCGACCACGGCGGTTTGATCGAGGTCGAAACCCGGCCCGGCCGCACCGAGTTCCGCCTTCATCTGCCTGTGCTGGACGAGGATGCGTGCTGAATGATTGCCGCTCCGAGATGAGTGAGTTCGAGGCCAACCATGGGATTCTACGACAGATATGACCCCGCCGACCGTTCTCATTGCCGATGATGACCGCTCCATCCGAACGGTGCTGACCCAGGCGCTTGGGCGGTCCGGCTACCAGGTTCGCAGCACCGGCACGGCGGCCACCCTGTGGCGTTGGGTGGAGGAGGGCGAGGGCGACTTGGTCATCACCGACGTGATGATGCCCGACGAGAACGGGCTCGACCTGATCCCGCGCATCCGGGCCAAGCGTCCCGATTTGCGGGTGATCGTCATGAGCGCGCAGTCCACCTTGATGACCGCGGTTAAGGCGGCCGAGCGCGGCGCTTTCGAATATCTGCCCAAGCCGTTCGATCTGAAAGAGCTTCTGCTGGTCGTCGGCCGCGCGCTGGCTGCACCGGCGGAGCCGGGATCGATCGTCGTCGCCGACGTGCACGAGATGGAGGAGCGGCGCCTGCCGCTGATCGGGCGCAGCGCCGCGATGCAGGAAATCTACCGCACTATCGCGCGGCTCACCACGGCCGACCTCACCGTGATGATCAACGGCGAGAGCGGCACCGGCAAGGAACTGGTGGCGCGCGCGCTGCACGATTACGGCAAGCGCCGCGGCGGCCCGTTCATCGCCATCAACATGGCGGCGATCCCGCGCGAGCTGATCGAGAGCGAACTGTTCGGCCACGAGCGCGGCGCCTTCACCGGCGCCACCAACCGCAGCCAGGGAAGGTTCGAGCAGGCCAGCGGCGGCACGCTGTTCCTGGACGAGATCGGCGACATGCCGCCCGAGGCGCAGACCCGGCTGCTGCGGGTGCTGCAGGAAGGCGAGTTTACCTCGGTTGGTGGCCGCAACCCGATCAAGGCCAACGTCCGCATCATCGCCGCCACCCATCGCGACCTGCGCGCCGCGATCCGTCAGGGTCAGTTCCGCGAGGATTTGTTCTACCGGCTGAACGTCGTGCCGATCCGGCTGCCGCCGCTGCGCGAACGCTCCGAGGACATCCCGCCGCTGGCCCGCCACTTCCTGGACCGCGCGCGCGCCGACGGGCTGCCGGCGAAGTCGCTCGACACCAGCGCGCTCGACCGGATGCGCAACCATCGCTGGCCGGGCAACGTGCGCGAACTGGAAAACCTGATGCGGCGGCTGGCGGCGCTCTATCCCCAGGAGACCATCACCGCCGAGGTGATCCACACCGAGCTTGCCGATGTCGCGATGGACGCCGAGCCCGCTGCGGCGGCTGGACCCGAGAAGCTGGCCGGCGCCGTCGAGCGGCACATCCGCCAGTTCCTCGCGGCCCATGAGGACGGGCTTGCGCCGTCGGGAATTTACGACCGGGTGATTGCCGAGGTCGAGCGGCCGCTGATCCAGATGACCCTGGCCGCGACCCGCGGCAACCAGATCAAGGCCGCGGCAATGCTGGGACTCAATCGCAATACCCTGCGCAAGAAAATCCGGGACCTCGAGATACCGGTGGTGCGCGGCATTCCATGAACGTCGCGCCGGACCGAACGACGCTGCAGGCTGAGCACAGCGCCAGCGTGGCCCCGCCAACCCGACGGGAGCGCTCGCTGCCGCAACGCATCGGCGATGCCGCACTCGGCAAGATCGCGACGCTGCTGCTGGCCGCAGCGGCGCTTGGCGTCAGCATAGCGACCTTCATCCTGATCGTGCACGGCACGCCGCTCAGCCTCGGGCCGGGCCTGGGCGTCGGGCTGGTGCTGGCCAACGTCTCGGTGCTGCTGCTGCTGGGCGCGGTGCTGGCAGGCCGGCTGACCCGGGTTTGGGTCGAGCGCCGTCGTGGCTCGGCCGGTGCCCGGCTGCATGTCCAGCTCGTGCTGCTGTTCAGCGGCGTCGCGGTGGCACCGACCATCGTGGTCGCGGTCTTCGCCGTCGTGTTCTTCCATTTCGGCATCCAGTCCTGGTTCAACGATCCGGTGCGCGCCGCTCTCGACCAGTCGCTGCAGGCGTCTCGCGGTTATCTGGAGGAGCATCGCAACAACATCCGCGCGGTGGCGCTGGAAATGGGCAACGACCTCACCCGCGCCGGCCACATCCTGGCTGCCGACCCATCGGCCTTCGCCGACGTACTGGCGACGCAGACGACCCTGCGCGGCCTGACCGAGGCGGTGATCTTCGAGCCGGTCACCGGCCAGGTCATGGCCTCGGCCGGCATCTTCGCCGGCGTCGGTTCCGATGCGACGCCCTCCTGGGTCACCGAACGTGCCCGGGCGGGCGAGGTGGTGGTGCTGAACGACGAGGACGGCGCCGGCGTGCGCGCCGTGGTGCAGCTGGAAAGCACGCCGCCGCTGATGCTGCTGATCGGCCGGCCTGTGGATCCGTCGATCCTCGCCTACATGAACCACACCGAGGCGGCAGTCGCCGAATATCGCCGGCTGGATGAAAACCGCTCCTGGCTGCAGATCACCTTTGCCTGGATCTTCGCTGTCGTCGCCTTGCTGGTGCTGTCGGCCGCGGTGCTGATTGGCCTTGTCATGGCCAACCAGATTGCCCGCCCGATCGGCCGGCTGATCCACGCCGCCGAGCGGGTGCGCGGCGGCGATCTCGACGTGCGTGTGCCTGAGGCCCGCACCCAGGACGAGATCGCCGGCCTGTCGCGCGCCTTCAACCGCATGACCGGCCAGCTGGCGGCGCAGCGCACCGAGCTGATGGACGCCTACAGCCAGATCGACGATCGCCGGCGATTTACCGAGACCGTGCTGTCAGGGGTTTCGGCGGGGGTGATCGGGCTCGACGCGCAAGGCTGCATCGAGCTGCCCAACCGCGCGGCCCGCGAGTTGCTCGACACCGACTTGCTGGCGGCCGTCGGCCACGAGCTCGGCGACATCGTACCGGAGTTTTCGAGGTTGGTCGCCGAAGCTAAGTCGGCGCCCGAGCGCGCCCACACCGCCGAGGTCCAAATCGGCCCGCCGACCCGCCGCCGCACGCTTCTGCTGCGGATCGGCGCCGACCTGACGGGCGGGCGGGCCGACGGCTTCGTTGCCACCTTCGACGATATCACAGAGCTGCAATCGGCCCAGCGCAAGGCCGCCTGGACTGATGTGGCGCGGCGCATCGCGCATGAGATCAAGAACCCGCTGACGCCGATCCAGCTCTCGGCCGAGCGGCTAAAGCGACGGTTTGCGCGCGAGATCACCTCCGATCCGGAGACCTTCGCGCAATGCGCCGACACCATTGTGCGCAGCGTGGCCGACATCGCGCGGCTGGTCGATGAATTTTCCAACTTCGCCCGAATGCCGCTGCCGGTGATCCGGCCCGAGGATATCGGCCGCGTCGTGCGTGAGGCGCTGATCCTGCAGAGAACCGCCCGGCCGCAGATCGCTTGGAGCACGGAAATCTCCGATGTCGGCCCGATCGTGCCATGCGACCGCCGGCTGATCGGCCAGGCACTGACCAATCTGCTGCAGAACGCGGCCGATGCGGTAGCCATGCGCCCGGGCGGTGGGCGCATCCGCCTGGCGGTCCGCACGGTCGGCCAAAACGTAAGGCTTAGCGTCAGCGACGACGGCATCGGCCTGCCGGCTGAGGATCGCGCCAAGCTGACCGAGCCCTATGTCACCCACAAGCCGAAGGGAACCGGCCTTGGATTGGCCATTGTGAAGAAGATAATGGAAGATCACGGCGGTGACGTGCTACTCGAGGATCGCGTTCCCGGACCCGGCACGGTGGCTACCCTGATACTTCCGGTGGCGATCCTGCAATCGACCGCTGCTGCCCAACCTGCCGCGGTAACGGACTATTCACCAACGGCCCATTCATCAGCAGGTCGAACTTGAGCGGGCGGTGTCCGGATGGCGCATGAAATCCTGATTGTCGATGACGAGCCTGATATTCGGATGCTGGTTGACGGTATTCTGACCGATGAGGGCTATCAGACCAGGCAGGCGGCGACCAGCGACGCGACTATCGCCGCGTTCCGCGTTCGCCGACCGTCGCTGGTGATCCTCGATGTCTGGTTGCAGGGATCGAAGCTCGACGGGCTTGGCATCCTGGCTGCCTTGCACAGCGAGGAGCCGCATGTGCCGGTGGTGATGATCTCCGGCCATGGCACGATCGAGACCGCGGTCGCCGCGATTCAGCACGGTGCCTACGATTTTATCGAAAAGCCGTTCCAGTCCGACCGCCTGCTGCTGGTCATCCGGCGCGCTCTCGAAGCCTCCCGTCTGGCGCGCGAAAATGCCGAGCTGCGGCTGCGCGCCGGGCCGGAGACCAGCCTGACCGGCGACAGCCCGGCGATCGGCGTGCTCCGCGCCAGCGTCGAGCGGGTCGCGCCGACCGGCTCGCGGGTGCTGATCGCAGGGGCCGCGGGCGCGGGCAAGGAGGTCGTGGCCCGGATGATCCACGCCAACTCGCGCCGTGCCGAGGGTCCGTTCGTGGTGCT
>JANXRT010000258.1 GCA_025356735.1 Acetobacteraceae bacterium
CGTCCATCATGGGGATTGTCTTCACTTCATGGCTGATGATATTCGCTGACGTGTGAGAGTAAGCATGGGGCTCTGCCCCAAACCCCGCAAAGGGGCCGTCTCCCCTTTGAACCCCCACACTTAAGGAATGCGCTCCCGGGCGCTTCCCGGGCGGGGTTTGGGGCAGAGCCCCATGCTTCCTTGTTCGCGCTAGACGAACGGAGCAACAACCATGAAAATCACGCCGACGCACCAGACCTTGGGCGCCGTCATTGACGATATCGACCTGTCGCAGCCGCTGGCGAAGGCGGATTTCGGCGTTATCCTGCACGCACTCGGCGAGCATGGCGTGCTGTGCTTCCCGCGCCAGACACTCGATGCGCCAGGCCTGCGCGCGTTCTCGGCCCATTTCGGCGGGCTGCAAGCCTCGCTCACCGGCACCTATTGCGAGCGCAACATGCCGGAGGTAATGATCCTGTCCAACATTGTCGAGAACGGCGAGCCGATCGGCTTGGCCGATGCCGGCCAGGACTGGCACACCGACATGTCGTACAACGACCTGATCGGCTTCACCAACGTGCTGTATGGGATCAAAATTCCCCATCGCGATGGCGCCCCGCTCGGCAACACCGTGTTCGCCAACATGCATGCGGCCTACGAGGCTCTGGCCGACGACCTCAAGCGGTCCCTCGCCGGGATGACCGCGACGCACGACTTCAACAAGTTCTGGGAGGAGATGCGCACCCGCGCCGGCAGCGCCCGTCCGCCGCTGACACCCGAGCAGCGCGCCAAGCGGCCGCCGGCGATGCATCCGGTGTTCATGGAACATCCGATCACTGGGCGGCCGGTGCTGTATTGCAACCCGGGCTACGCGATCCGCATCAACGAGCTTGACGACGCCGAAAGCAGCCGGGTGCTGGAGCAGCTGTTCCGCCACCAGCTACAGCCGCAATTCCAGTACGCGCATCGCTGGACCGAGGGCGACGTGCTGATGTGGGACCATATCGGCACCTTGCACAACGCGATCCCGGACTACACCGCGGACGAGCACCGGTTGATCAAGCGCTGCCAGGTGACGGCGGACCGGGTGTTCGATCCGGCTTTCGTGCGCGACGGGTTGCGACACGCGGCCGAGTAGCCGCACGCGCCTGTCGGCGACCCCGATGCCGGCCTGACCCGGCGGATGCACCTCACGGTCCGGGCACGGAACGCAACGTCCGACCCGACGTTCGTCCAGGCTGGTCTGCCGTCTGCATCAACAGGGTTGGGCTCTATCCAATGGCGATTGCTGCGCCACGCGTGATCGTGGCAATTCCGGTTCGCAACGAGGTCGGGCGCATAGAGGCCTGCCTGCGTGCGCTCGATCGACAGCGCGACGCGCGGGCGGACAAGGTTGTGCTGCTGCTGAACAACTGCGACGACGGCACTGCGGCGCGCGTGTGCCAGATCAAGCCGGCGCTTGGCGTCGAGTGCGAGATCATCGAGCGTGAGCTGGAAGGGGATCAGGCCAGTGCCGGTTTCGCGCGCAGCCTGGCCTTTCGCCACGCGGCGATCGGCCTCTGCGAGCAAGATCTGCTGGTTACCACGGACGCCGATGGCGAAGTTGCGGAAAACTGGATCGCCGCTAACCTGGCCGCCTTCGATCACGGCGCGGACGTCATCTGCGGCCGCGCCGTGATCGATCCGGTCGAGGCACGGCTGATCCCGGCGCACCTGCATGAGGACGACGCGCTTGAGTGCCGATTGGGTGCCCTGAACGACGAAATCGCCGCATTGCTCGACCCCGATCCGCACGATCCCTGGCCACGCCACACAGAGCATTCCGGCGCCAGCATAGCGGTCACGGTCGCTGCCTGGCGACGTGTCGGCGGCATCCCGGAGCTTCCGTCCGGCGAGGCCCGCGCCTTCATCGACCGGTTGCAGGGCATGGATGCGCGCGTGCGCCATTGCAATGCGATCCGGGTCACCGTTTCGGGCCGAATCGTCGGGCGCGCCGCCGGCGGCATGGCCGACACCATCCGCCGCCGCATGGTTCGCCAGGATGATTTCGTCGACGATCGGATCGAGCCGGCCGCCGACCGCTATCGCCGCGTTCTGCTGCGGGCGCAGGCGCGCGCCATCTGGAGCTGTGCCGGCGGCGACGTGGCAAGCCTGGCCGACGCGCTGGGCCGGACCGACACGGCTGTCCGCGACGCGCTGACGTTGCCGTTCTTCGGTCAGGCCTGGGCGGCCCTGGAGCGCAACTGCCCGGCATTGGCGCGCAAGAAGGTGCGCTTCGTCGATCTTGCCGCGGAAATCGAAGGCGCGCTGGCGTTGCGGGCGCAGGCATGCCGGAAGCTGGTGCGCCAGCCCCGGATATCCGTCGCGGTGCCGGCCTGACATGTGGGGCCAGACCGTCGAAAACACCGACGCCCGGATTGCCGCCCTGCTGGCGCGCCTGGCCGATCTTGCCGGCCCGGCGCAGGCCAACGCCCAGCGGCTTGACCCCGAGGGCGGCTTTCCATCCGCCGATGTCGATGCGCTACGCGCGGCCGGAGCCTTGCACGCGGTGGTGCCGGCGATGTTGGGCGGCCTTGGCATCGGCACCGAGGCGCAGCAGGCGTCGGCGACGGCGCATTGCCTGCATCTCATCGGCGGCGGCAGCCTGGCGCTTGGCCGCATCTTCGAGGGCCATCTCAACGCCGTCCGGCTGGTGATGCGGATCGGCGAGGCGGCCCAACGCCGTGCCTGCGCCGCGGACGCGCAGGCCGGGCACCTGCATGCGCTCTGGGTCACCGACGGTGCCGACCCGGTGCGCTACATCTCGACAGCAGCCGGCATCGAGCTGGCCGGCGAGAAGATACCTTGCTCGGGAGCCGGCCAGGCGACCCGCGCCGTCGTCACCGCGCTCGATCCGTCAGGCGGGACCCGGCTGCTGCTGCTGCCCCTGGGGCGTGGCGAGATCGTCGGCAACCTGCCCGCCGGCCTGCAGGGAGTGCGCGGTGCCGCCACCGGCCGGGTCGATTTCACCGGCATCCGCCACGAGGCCGACGCGGTGTTTGGTGCCGCCGGCGACTATCTGCGCGAGCCGGACTTCTCCACCGGCGCTTGGCGTGCCTCGGCGGTGGCGGCCGGCGGGCTCGCCTCGTTGGTCGAGGCGGCTCGCGCGGAGCTGGTGGCGCGCGGGCGCGCCGGCCACCCGCAGCAGCGCGAGCGCCTCGGCCGCATGTTCGTCCATGAGCAGGCGGCCTGGCTGTGGCTGCGTAACGTGGCGCCGATCGCCGAGAACGCCGACGGCGACCCCGATCACGCCGTCGCCAGCGTCAACCTGGCGCGCATCGCCATCGAGCAGGCATCCCTCGACACGATCCAGCTCGTGCAGCGCTCGCTCGGCCTTTCGGCGTTCGTCCAATCGAACCCGGTCGAGCGGATTTGCCGCGACCTGGCGACGTATCTGCGCCAGCCGGCGGCCGACGAGGTTCTGGCCGGTGCCGCCGCCTATTTCACCGATCACCCGCCCGGTTCGGGATTGGCGTGAACGTCGAAGCCGGCGGGATGCGGGTCGCCGATATCCATTCGGGGTGGGAAAAGCTGCCCTTCGCCAACATCGAGGAAATATTCGGATTGGGCCGGACGCTGATCCTGGCGCCGCATCCCGACGACGAGAGCCTGGGTTGTGGCGGGCTGATCGCCGCAAGCTGCCGCCTCGGCCGCGCACCCCTCGTCGTGATCCTGACCGACGGAACCGGCTCGCATCCGGCGTCAAGAAAATTCCCCCAGGCGACGCTGCGCCGGCTGCGCGAGCGTGAGGCGGCGGAGGCGCTGCATCGGCTCGGCCTTGATGATCCGGATGCCCTGGTGTTCCTCGGGCTGCGTGACACGGCGGCACCGCATCGCGGCGCGGAATTCGTGGCGGTGGTGGATCGCCTTGCGCAGCTTGCCGAAGGGTGTGGCACGATCTGCGCGCCATGGCGGCACGATCCCCATTGCGACCATGAAGCAGCCGACCGGATGGCGCGCGGGGTCGCTGCCCGCATCGGCATCCGTCACCTCGCCTATCCGGTTTGGGGCTGGACATTACCGGCGGATACGAATTTGCCGGAGCCGCGTGTTCGAGGCTGGCGCCTGGACATCTCCGCGGTCGCCGCGGCCAAGCAGCACGCCATCGCGGCGCATCGGTCGCAGCATGGCGGCGTGATCCACGACGATCCCGCCGGGTTCCAGCTCCCGGCCTCGATGCTGGCGCATTTCCGGCGCGCCTACGAAGTGTTCCTGGAACCATGACCGAACCGCCGCGATCCCGCGATGCCTCCCATTTCGACCGGTTATACTCGGCATCCGACGATCCATGGAATTTCCGCACCAGTCCTTACGAACGGGAGAAATATGCCGCGACCCTGGCCGCGCTGCCGTCACGCCGGTTCACGCGTGGCCTGGAGGTCGGCTGCTCGATCGGCGAGCTGACGCGGCTGCTGGCACCGCGATGCGACACGCTGCTCGGGCTCGACTTCGCCCGGGCGCCGCTTGCCACCGCGCGGGTGCGATGCGCCGATCTGGCGTGGGTCGATTTCATCCGCATGGCCGCGCCGGCCGAGTGGCCTGAGGGGGTGTTCGACCTGATCCTGTTATCTGAGGTTCTATACTTTCTTGCCCCCGAGGATGTTTGCCGCATGGCCGCGCGGGTGAAAGGCTGCATCGGTGAGGAAGGGACCGTGTTGCTGGTGAACTTTCTTGGCCAAACGGACGATCCGGGCACCGGCGATACCGCGGCGGACAGTTTCATCGCCGCCGCGGCACCTGAATTCGTACCTGATCTACAGCAGCGACAGGACGGCTACCGGCTGGACCGGCTTAAGCCTGCGCACCGCCCTACGTCGGCAATTCGTGCTATGCCTGGATGAACGCCAGCAGGTCCTGGTTGAGGCGGTCCTTCTCGGTGAAGAACAGCCCGTGAGGTGCGCCGGCATATTCCTTCAGCGTGGCGCCCGGAATCATCGCGGCGGAGAGCCGGCCGGACTTGTCGATCGGTACGGTCGCGTCGCTGGCACCATGGATGACCAGCGTCGGCACCTTGAACGCCGCCATGTCGTGCCGGAAATCTGTCTCGGAGAAGGCCCGCACGCAATCGATGGTCGCCTTGGGCGAGGCCGGCAACGCCATCATCTGCGACCATTGCAGGATTTCGCTGGTGACGGTGAAGTTCAGCAGCCCGGCGCCGAAGAACTGCTTGCCGAAGGTCGCCAGGAAGTTCGGCCGGTCCTTGGCGAGGCCGTCCACCATCTGGTCGAAGATGCCGCGCGGCGCGCCGTCCGGATTGTCCTCGGTCTGCAGCAGGTAGGGCGTGACGGCGGATATCAGCACGGCCTTGCTCACCCGCGCGCCGCCGTGGCGGCTCATGTAACGCGCGACCTCGCCGCCGCCCATCGAGAAGCCGACCAGCGTTACGTCGTGAAGGTCGAGCGTGTCGAGCAGCGTCTTGAGGTCGTCGGCGAAGGTGTCGTAATCGTAGCCGCTCCAAGACTGGCCCGACCGCCCGAAGCCGCGCCGGTCATAGGCTATTGTTCGACAGCCCTGGGACGCAAGGAAAACCGACTGGTATTCCCACATGTCGGAATTCAGCGGCCAGCCGTGGATCAGCACGACAGGGCGGCCGCTGCCCCAATCGTTGTAGAATATTTCGGTTTTGTCCGTGGCTTGGATCGTCGGCATGTTTCTATCCTGCAAACCGGTGTTCTAATGAAGCCCCGTCGGAAAGGTTTCATCTTCTGGCTGCCGCAAGCCCAGGCTCGGACCCTGCGGCTCCGGAATGGATCGAGATTAGAAGTGGACGCGGAAGGCCCTCTTCGGTACCTTCATTTTGTCCTTCCCGTCATTGCAGCCGTCCCGTTGGAGAATCACGATCGTCAGTGTCAACGGCAAGGCTGGCCGCGTCGGCTCGACCATGTCTGACGCCTTTGCTGTGTGTGCCCGAGAACCGATC
>JANXRT010000263.1 GCA_025356735.1 Acetobacteraceae bacterium
GCTTGGCGTATCGACCCGGGCGCCCGGATAGCGGTTCTCCCACCAGGTCCCACCGACGCCGGCGTTCTTCTCGAGGACGGTGAACGGGAACCCGGCCTGATGCAGTTGGAGTGCGGCGTTCAGCCCGCCCATGCCGGCTCCGATGACCGTCACGGTGAAGTCGCTCAGCCGTGCCGGATCGGGTTTCTCCCGCCAGTGCAGCGACCGCACCGCCGGGTCGATCGCCAACTCCTCCACGTGATGCTGCAGGTTCTCGCCCTCCAGGGTCTGCCCCAGCATCAGACCGAGGCTGGCCGCAAGCCGTTCGCGCGGGCCGATGGCGATAAGGCCCGCGCCGCTGTCGCGGTAGGCTTTCAGGAACTCGGCGCCCTTGCGCCGGAGCAGCGCCACGTCCGCTTCGGTCGCCGGCGAAGCGACGTCGAAGTAGCCGGCCTGCACCGTCTTCACGCCCGTCGCCGCCACTTCCGGATCGCCGGTGAGCTGGTAGACCAAGCCGCGCAGGACCATGGGATCGGCATGGGCGATCGCGTCCTCGATTACCGCATCGTCCGCTGCCCGCAGCTCCGGCCGGGAAGACACTTCCTGCTTGGTCACGTCCTTAGCACTCCTCCGCATCGTTATTCTTAGCCGACCTGAGGGGCCCGGGAGTGCAAACTTAAGTTCAACCGGCATTCCCAGATGAACAGCCAATTCGGGTATGAGAGGAAAGCTAACAGCCAGCTGACGGTTATGGCAAATGCGGAAGCGCCGGGAGGGTGCCCATGGCGAGCCCCACCGCCTGTGTGATCGACAGTCAGAGCGTCAAAGGCAGCGGCGGGTAGGTTCCTGACCTACTGATAGTTGGCCTCAGTCCTGGCAATGGTCGCGCTTCCGGTCAGGCCGATATTGCTCTAAAACGGCACGTCGAACCCGCCGATGAGACAGGCGATGCGCCAGACTCCGGCGTCCTTCGCCATGATCAGGCGGTAGGGTCCCACGGTGACCGAGGTCATGGCTGCGTCCGCGGATCGGGTCAGGAGCAAATAGGCATGCGCGGTCGCCGTCGTGGCGGTCAAGTCGTCGATCGTCACGTTGGTGAACACATGGCGGCGCTGGTCGAACTGTTCGGGCCAAAAGTCAGAAAGCCACTGGACAATCGCGGATCGCCCTTTGAATGGGCCGACGGAGACCTCGCCCATGATCCGGCCCTCCCACACTCCGTCGGTCGTAAAGCAGTCGCCGAGGAGTTCGGGGCTGCGCTCGTCGAAACACCATCCGTAGCGGTAAATGCGTTCGGTGATGAGAAGGCGATCGATGGCACTGCTGCCGCTCGCGTCCATGGCGACCCGCTTTAGGATGCTGTGCCCTTCACGTGCGCTCCAGCCGGGTTCTGGATGCAGTTGTTTGCTGCTGCCCTCTGACGCAGTCGACATGGTGATCTCCTTCTTGGGTTGACTGGAACTGTCCGGCGTCCTCGTCGGTACGCCAAGCCAAGCTACGCCACACATGCCGCTAGCAATCGAGTGCGGCCGCTCTGTCGGGCCAGGCTGTCGACGATGCGCTTCATCGCCGGCGTGGGTGGCGGTCCGTGTCTGCCCTGGCTCAGACTCGCGAGCCCGGTAGCGTCGCCCGACGCCGCTCCCTGCTGCGCAGGTCGCGCGGCTGCAGGCAGGGGAGGAGCAGAACGGGAGCCTGACGCAGATGGTCCCACAGGTGGGCTCCGGCGCTCAGTACACGCTGCCGCTCCGTTTCGGTGAGATGGCCGGGCGACTGCGTGGCTGGCAGATTGCCGCGGCGATGTCGATGGCCTTGCGCTACAGGTCACCCACCTGACGGCATAGCTCGGCGTCGCGGATGACGACGAAGTGCCTGTTCTGCGCGGTGCCGGCGGAGGGCGCGCAGATGGCGGCATCGAGCGCACGGGTGATCAGCGCCTCCGACGCAAACGGCGGAGTGTTCGCCCCGCTGCGATTGCACCCCGCTGTTCGTCGGCGTTAATCTTCTTCATAAGCGAAAGGGAAGTCTCGAACATGGCCGTAGCGACCTCGAGCACCGAAGCTGCCGGTACCCGGCGCCGGTCGAGTTCCGACGGCACCGGGTTCTGGCATACGACATTCATCGGCACCAACCGCATCCTCCGCCGTGAATATCCCGAACACCCGCTCTCCCAGGGCGATCTGCCCGCTCTTGCGACGCTCTACCCCGTGGGGTTTCTGGTGGAGCAGGACCCGAACACGACGGTACGTGCCCATTTCCATGAAGCCGACCAGTTCCAGGTGGTCGTCGGTGGCGCTGGCCACATGGCATCCCATGCCGTGGAGGGCATCGCCATCCACTACACCAACGCCCATTCACCGTATGGCCCGATTGTCGCCGGAGCTCGTGGCGTCCAGTATTTCACGTTGCGCAACAGCTACGACCGGGGTGCCCGCTACATGCCCGAAGCGCGCCTGGACCTGCGCGAGGCACCACGCAGCTTCCGCGAGGCGACGGTCGCGCCGCAGCCAGCCTTCGATCCCACGGCATTGGCAAGCACCTCGCCGGTGCGAACCAAGGCAATCGCGCCGCAGGCGGATGGGCTGGGCGCCTGGCGCTACCGCGTCCCCGCCGGTGGTCGGGTATGCGGACCGGATCCGCAAACCGGTGCAGGGCAATACTGGCTCGTGCTGGGCGGAGAGCTGGTTACGGAAACCGGCCCCGTGCTGCCGCGCTTCTCTCTGGTATTCGTGTCCCCAGTGGAAGATCCATTCGAGGTGATCGCCGGCGGCGCAGGCCTGGAAATCCTGTGCATGCAGTATCCGGATCGTGGGACAGTCAAATTGTGAGGGAGGAAGGCTGCTGCGGCGCACCGCTCGCGTTGAGGGCCACGGCGCCCTATTCAGTGGTGCGCGCCGGTGCAGCGTTACTCTGTCAAAGGTAGCGTCAGGCGGTCGAGCCTCAGCGCAGGCGGAGACGATCGTTCCACAACGACGGGCATGTAATCTGGTCGAGGGCGCAGCCGCCCGGATGGAAGGTCAGCCAAGCCTCATAAGGTCAACGGCGGGACTTCTTCTCCTGAACCTCCGGCTCCGGCGTCATCTTCAGCACGACCTGGATGAGCGCTGCGCGCGACGAGATGTCCAGGCGCCGGTAGGCCCGCAGCAATGCCTCCTCATCGCCTGCCAACAATCCCAGCTGGCCTTGATCCTCCTGCAAATACTCGTCGGGGACCGCGACATCCGGGTCCAGGCCGATCAGGTAGGACACCGAGGTCGCCAAGGCGTCGGCCAGCCGGATCAGCCGCTTGCCGCGCGGCGCCGGCTGGTCGCCGGCCAGCACTTTGCCGAGAAAATCCGCGGGCAGGCCGGCCGTTTGCGCCGCGATTTCGGGGGTCAGACCGAGGCGGTCCAGCCGTCCTTGCACGCGCGACGCAAACCCATTTATCTCGATCGTTATATGCGCCTTCATCTGATGACCCGCTGCTCCACCAGGATAACCTTGATAGCCTCTGCTTCTTCGTTCAACGGCTCGGACGCCGCAGTCGACAGGCCGCGCCGTTTAGCGCTGTCCGGACCCATCAGCCGGCGCGAGGAGCTGCGACTAAGCCCGGTCTTTGTCGCATCGGCTGGTTTGGCGGATGCAGCCATGATTCGCCTGGCAGACAGGGTGGTTTGCGGTTTCGCCGACGTGCCTTGGTTGGCAGCCCGCTTCTTCAGACGCGCCATCTCTGCCCCGAGTTCGGCAACGCGGTCATTTGCCGCCTTCATGGACTTACCGGTTTCCCGCTCTGCCCGCGCAGCGTTGCGATAGTAGCCTTCTGCATTTCCACCAGCCCGCGGAGTTCGTCCTTGCTCGTCTTCGGAGCGGCCGTCCTCGCCGCCCATGCGAAAACGCCGAATGGTGCGCGTCGGCGGGCGCGGTTTGCCGGTCTGATCTGTTCCTCGCGGATGGCGAGCTATCTTGGATTGAGGCTATGCAACGCTCCGGGTAGCCGTCCCGTGGCTGGTGCTTGTTACGATCTGTGTCGCGTTCGCTTGGAACACCATTTCATTCATCGTTTATCTTTATCTACAAGCCTTGCTATGTGGCGTGATGATCAGCGCGGCCGTTCCCGATGTCGGCTATCTACCCTCTAATGGGCCATTGATCAGCCGGACAACCCACAGGAAGAATGACCACCATCAGGGCCGATCATGGCGATGCGCAGCAGACTGACGGTCGGGACTGCCGGGTGGAGCCTCCCGAAACCGTTGGCGGGTGAGTTTCCGGCGATCGGGAGCCATCTGCAGCGGTATGCAACTCGGTTTGCCGGCACGGAGATCAACTCGTCCTTCTACCGGCCCCACCGATCGGCAACCTATGAGAAGTGGGCGCAGTGCGTGCCGGCGTGCTTCCGGTTCGCCGTAAAGCTGCCGAAGGAAATCACGCATAAGCGGCGGCTCAGCGACGTAGCGCCGCCGCTGGAACGGTTCCTGTCGGAGATCGGCGGCCTTGCCGGCAAGCTCGGGCCGGTGCTCGTGCAGTTGCCGCCCAGCCTCTCGTTCACCGAGGCCCTTGCCATGACCTTCTTCAGCGCCGTCCGGGAAGCGGTTCACCGGCCAGGTCGTGTGCGAGCCGCGCCACGCGAGCTGGTTCACCCCCGGCGCCGATGCGCTGCTGTCGGAGTTCCAGGTCGCCCGCGTGGCAGCCGATCCGGCGCCGGTTGCGCGTGCGGCGGAGCCCAGCGGCTGGCCGGGACTGGTGTACTATCGGCTGCACGGCTCGCCGGAGATGTACTATTCGGCCTACGGCCCGGAGCACCTCGACAGCCTTGCCGGGCAGATGATCCAGGCAGCCGCCGGTGCGCGGGCCGTCTGGTGCATCTTCGACAACACGGCGCGCGGCGAGGCGACCCACGATGCGCTCGGCCTGCTGCAGCGGACAGGCATGCGATAGACCAGATCCTGTCCGAAAGGGCCGCTTCAAGGCCAGCGCAGGTCTGTTGCCCGTAGCGGCGGCACTGCCATACCATGACTGTGTTTCGGCGTTATCCGGGCACCCCTTAAATCCAAACTTCCTCAGCCACTTCCGGCGTCGATCGACCTTGAGACCGATGCCAATACATCGCGGTAAAGCGCTGGCACGGGCGTCAGCCCGAACCTTTGCTCAGGCCACCATGTTCGAGGGTGGGGCGCTCACGTCAACGCCCCTGCGATCCATCCTGGGCGCTTGCGGTTCTGGACGGTGGTCGCCTAGCATCATCTCCCAGGGAGACGAATACGTTATCAAATCATGCCGCCATCGGCCGAGTTGATCTGACAAGGCGGCATCGGCTTGCGGCACAACCCTCGGAAAGGTCGAGGAACAATGCCCGACGTGAAAAGGCGTGCATGGCTGCAGCTGGCAGGGGCCGGACTTTTCGGCGCTGGCACAAAAAGTTGGGCCCAAACGATCGAGATGCCGTTTGAGAACGGTGAGCGCCCGCTGGTCGCTTACCCCGAGAAGCGCAGGCTGATCCGCCTGACCTCCCGCCCGCCGCTACTGGAAACGCCGATGGCGGTGTTCGACGAGGGGCTGATCACGCCCAATGACGCGTTCTATGTGCGTTATCATCTGGCGAACCTGCCGTTCGACAGCATCGATCCTGCCACCTTTAGATTGCAGGTGAAGGGCGCGGTGGCTGAGCCGCTGTCGCTCGGTTTGAATGAGCTCAGGGGGATGGGCACCGTGGATCTGGTTGCCGTCAGCCAATGTTCCGGCAACGGGCGCGGCTTCTTCAAACCGCGCGTGGCGGGCGGACAGGCCGGCAACGGGTTGATGGGCAACGCGCGCTGGACCGGCGTGCCGCTCACGACGGTGCTGGCACGCGCCGGCGTGCAGCCGAGCGCCGTGCAGGTCCGTTTCGATGGTCTTGATGGTCCGGTGATGGACGGCACGCCCGATTTCGCGAAGGCGCTCATGCTCGACCATGCCCGCGATGGTGATGTCCTGCTGGCTTGGGCGATGAACGGCGCTGACCTGCCGTTCCTGAATGGCTACCCGTTACGTCTGGTGGTGCCGGGTTGTTTCGGCACCTACTGGGTGAAGCACCTGAACGAGATCACCGTATTGGACAAGCCGCTCGACAACTTCTGGATGACGAATGCCTACCGGATCCCCGACAACGACTGCAACTGCATCACTCCAGGGGCAGCGCCGGCCAGGACAAAGCCGATAGGCCGGTTCAAGGTGCGCAGCTTTATCACCTCCGTTTCCGATGGTGCACAGGTCCGCGCGAACGCCTCCGTTGTGTTGCGAGGCATCGCATTTGACGGAGGCAGCGGCATCCGGCAGGTGCAGCTCTCCGCGAATGGCGGCTCAATGTGGACCGATGCGAAGCTCGGTCAGGATCTCGGCAGGTATTCCTTCCGCGGCTGGGAGGCGCCGACCACGCTCGCGGCCGGACCGCACACGCTGCAGGTGCGTGCCGTGTCGAATGCTGGCGAGATGCAGCCGGTGGAACAGCCGTGGAACCCGGCTGGATACCTTCGTAACGTGATCGAAAGCACGACGGTGAACGCGGCATGATCAACGCACGCGCAGCGTTCGCTTCAGCATTTTGCGTCATTCTCACCACGGGCGTATCGGCTGCCGCATATTCCTACGTGCTTCCGAAAGAGACGGCGGAACTTGCCCCCGGCCCACATTTGGATACGGCGCAACGCAACTGCGGCGCCTGCCATTCGGCCGACTACATCTCTACTCAGCCGCGTGCCTTGGCGGATCCACAGGCATTCTGGCTGGCGGAGGTTACCAAGATGCAGCGTGTCTACGGCGCGCCAATTGATAACGCCGATCTGCCAAAGATCGTTGACTACTTGGTTCAAACCTACGGCAGGTAGCTTGTCCTACGGGCCATGCTGCCGGTTGCCTGATTGTGTCCCCGATTGAGGAATCTTACGATGCCATCGACCACCCGCTCATCCGGTTTTCCCGGCAACCGCGTCAAGGCGCTGCTGCGCGACGATCAGCCGGCGTTCGGGGTGTTCGCCACGATCCCCTCGGTGGCCATCGTGCAGATCATGGCCGCCTCAGGGCTCGACTGGGTGCTGATCGACATGGAACACGGCGCGATCGACCAT
>JANXRT010000289.1 GCA_025356735.1 Acetobacteraceae bacterium
CGAACTGCCTGCGTTCGTGGATGTAGGGCAGCACCGCGTCCATGCAGGCCTGCATGATGCCGAGCGGCCCGGCGGCCAGCACGGCGCGCTCGTAATCCAGGCCGCTCATCAGCACGTTGACGCCCTTGCCCAGGCCGCCCAGCACGTTCTCGGCCGGCACTTCGCAGTTGTCGAACACCAACTCGCCGGTGTGCGAGCCGCGCATGCCCAGCTTGTCGAGCTTCTGGGCCACGGAGAAGCCCTTGAAGTCTTTCTCGATCAGGAAGGCGGTCATGCCTTTCGGGCCCGCTTCCAGGTCGCTCTTGGCGTAGACCACCAGCACGTCGGCGTCGGGGCCGTTGGTGATCCACATCTTGGTGCCGTTGAGCACGTAGCGGTTGCCGTTCCGGTCGGCGCGCAGCTTCATCGACACGACGTCGGAGCCGGCGCCCGGCTCGCTCATCGCCAGGGCCCCGACATGCTCGCCGGAGATCAGCTTCGGTAGATACTTCAGCCGTTGCGGCTCGTTGCCGTTGCGGCGGATTTGGTTGACGCAGAGGTTGGAGTGCGCGCCGTAGGACAACCCGACCGAGGCCGAGGCGCGGGAGATTTCCTCCATCGCGACGACGTGTTCGAGGTAGCCCATGCCGGCGCCGCCGTACTCGGGCTCGACCGTGATGCCGAGCACGCCGAGATTGCCCATCTTGCGCCACAGGTCGGCGGGGAATTCGTTGTCACGGTCGATCGCGGCGGCCCGGGGCGCGATCTCGTCGGCGCTGAACGACGCGACCTGCTCCCGCAGCATGTCCGCGGTTTCGCCGAGGTCGAAATTCAGGCCGGTGTTGCGCGGCGGAGGCAGCCGGTTGATCAGTGCGGCCATCGGCATTTCCCTTGTCTTCGGCGTCCAATGAACCCGGCGTTCCGCATCGTGGCACGACGCGGCGATTGCATGAAGCCGGGCCTCCGCCACATGGTGCGTCAATAAAATCCGGGGAGGGTATGAGATGTCGGGCAACACGACGGGCAAGATCGAAATCGGCTCGACCTTCGTGCCAAGCGCCAGGCCAAATGTGTTCCGGCCGCCCGAGAACATGAGCTACGTCCATGGCGCCACCGACGTTCCGCTGATCGGCGACACCATCGGCAACAACTTCGACCGCACCGTAGCGCTTTGGAGCGAGCGCCCGGGCCTGTATGTCCGCCAGCAGGACATCCGCTGGAACTACCGCGAGTTTGGCGGCCAGGTTGACCAGTTCGCCGGCGGGCTGGTCAATTTGGGCCTGATCCCCGGCGAGCGCATCGGCATCTGGTCGCCGAACAACGCCGAATGGGTGATCGCGCAGTTCGCCACCGCCAAGCTCGGGCTGATCCTGGTCAACATCAACCCGGCGTACCGGGTGTCCGAGCTCGAATACGCGCTGCGAAAGTCCGGCTGCCGGGCGCTGATCACCGCCACGAAGTTCAAGACCAGCAACTATATCGAGATGCTGCACACGCTGGTGCCGGAACTGCCGGACTCGCATCCGGGCCGGCTCGAGTCCGCGCAGCTGCCGAGGCTGGAGATGGTGATCCAGATCGGCACCCCGATGGTGGCCGGCGCCATCCCGTTCGGCGCCGTGCAGGCGATGTCGGACGAGCACGCGCTGCGCAAGCTGGCGGTGTTCGGCAAGCTTCTGCAGTTCGACGACCCGATCAACATCCAGTTCACCTCCGGCACCACAGGAACGCCGAAGGGTGCGACGCTGACGCACCACAACATCCTCAACAACGGCTTCTTCATCGGCGAGGCGATGCGGCTCACGCCGGAGGACCGGCTCTGCATCCCGGTGCCGCTGTACCACTGCTTCGGCATGGTGCTGGGCAACCTGGCCGCGACCACCCACGGCGCCGAGATCGTCTATCCGGGGGAAGGCTTCGATCCGCTGGCGACCTTGCAGACCGTGGCGGAGGAGCGCTGCACCGGGCTGCACGGTGTGCCGACCATGTTTATCGCCGAGATGGAGCATCCGGATTTCGCGAAATTCGACCTGTCGTCCCTGCGCACCGGCATCATGGCGGGCTCGCCCTGCCCGATCGAGGTCATGCGGCGCGCTGTCTCGACCATGCATCTGAGCGACATCACCATCGCATACGGCATGACCGAGACGAGCCCGGTGAGCTTCCAGACCACGGCCGACGATCCGCTGGAGCGGCGGGTTTCGACGGTCGGGCGCATCCAGCCGCATATCGAGGTCAAGATCATCGACGAGAACCGCCGCATCGTGCCGCGCGGCGTGACCGGCGAGCTCTGCACCCGGGGTTATTCGGTGATGCAGGGCTACTGGAACGACAAGGAGCTCACCGCGCAGGTGATCGACGCCGCCGGCTGGATGCACACGGGCGATCTCGCAACCATCGACGCCGAGGGCTACTGCCAGATTGTCGGCCGGATCAAGGACCTCATCATCCGTGGGGGCGAGAACATCTCGCCTCGGGAAATCGAGGAGTACCTGTATCGCCATCCGGACATTCTCGACGTGCAGGTGTTCGGCGTGCCCGACCCGCGCTTTGGCGAGGCGGTCTGCGCCTGGATCCGGCTACGTGAAGGCACCGAGCTCACGGCCGAGGCGGTGCAGGAGTTCTGCACCGGCCAGATCGCGCACTACAAGATCCCCCGCCATGTCCGCTTCGTCGCCGAATTCCCGATGACCGTCACGGGCAAGGTCCAGAAATACCTGATGCGGGAGGCGATGACCGCCGAACTCGGAACCGGAGCCGCGCCTACGGCTTGACTGTCCTTCCGGAGACAGTCGATGAAGACGATATTGATCACCGGTACATCGTCGGGCATCGGCCGCGCGGCGGCGATGCGGTTCCAGCAGGCCGGCTGGAACGTGGCGGCGACGATGCGCAGCCCAGATGGCGAGACCGAGCTGCAGAAGCTGGAGAACACCGCCGTGCTGGCGCTCGACGTCACCGACCCGGCCAGCATCCAGGCCGCGGTGGCGGCAACCCTGGAGCGGTTCGGCGAGCTCGACGTGCTGCTCAACAACGCCGGCTACGGGCTGGTGGGACCGGTCGAGGCGGTGGCGCCGATGGCGCTCGAGCGCCAGTTCGCGACCAACGTCTATGGTCCGGTCCATCTCATTCAGGCCTGCCTGCCGCATTTCCGCGAGCGCAAACAGGGGGTGGTGATCAACGTGTCGTCGATCGGCGGACTGCTCGTGCTGCCGTTCAACGCGATCTATCACGGCACAAAATATGCGATCGAAGGCATTTCCGAAGCGATGGCGCTGGAATTGGCGCCGCTCGGCATCCGGGTAAAGATCGTCGAGCCTGGCGGAGTGCGCACCGACTTCGCGGGGCGATCGCTGGAAATCGCGCATAAGGAGGGCCTGCACGCCTACGACACAGCCATCCAGCACGTGATGGAGGTGTTCGCGGCACCTGACCGTGCCGGCGCCTATTCCGAAGCGGCCGACATCGCCGAAGTCATCTTCACCGCCGCGACCGATGGCACCGACCGGTTGCGCTACCTTGCCGGCCAGGATGCCGCGGCGATGTTCGACCGACGCTCGAAGATGTCGGACGAGGACTATCGAGACTACGCAATCGGGCTATTCAGGCTCGCTGAAGCCAGCTGAGGGGCCGGCTTGCGGCTTCTCCCGCGTTTGCGTCTAAATGGCCGGACAACGGGAGAACGACGATGCGGTGGGCACGGATAGACGACGCTGGCACACCAACTTATGCCATCGTCGAAGGCGAGGCGCTGCTTCCGGTCACCGGCACGCCATTCGGCGAGTGGAAAAAGACCGGCACCATCCGACCCCTGGCAGGCACCAAGCTGCTGCTCCCCTTCGAGCCGAAGACCTTCTACGCCTGTGGGCTGAACTATGCCGGCCACGTGCGCGAGGTCGCGGCCAAGATCGGCCAGCCGGCAACCCTGCCGACCCAGCCGGATGTCGGCTACCGTGCCAACAACTCGTTGATCGCCGACGGGGAGGCCATCGTCATCCCGCAGGACGCGACCGAGAAGGTCCAGTACGAGGGCGAGCTGGTGGTAGTGATTGGCAAGCGGGCGAAGCACCTTACCCGGAAGAACGCCCTGGACTACGTGCTCGGCTACACCGTCGGTAACGACGTCAGCGAGCGCAGCTGGCAGAAATCTGACCGAACCCTGTGGCGGGCCAAGAACACCGACAGCTTCGCCCCGATGGGGCCGTGGATCGAGACCGAAGTCGACCTTGCCGGCCTGACCACGAAAATCCGCCTCAATGGCCGCGAGGTGATCCAGTTCCCAACCAACGACATGATCTTCGGCGTGGTCGATTTCCTGGTGGCGATGACCACCTACCTGACCCTGGAGCCCGGCGACATGCTGTGGATGGGCACCGAGGGCGCCACCGAGAACATGAAGGACGGCGATGTCTGCGACATCGAGATCACCGGCATCGGCACGCTGAGCAACCCGGTACGACGCGGGGCATAGAGGCTTACCTCGCCTGCTGGATCGCGCTGAGTATCCAGTTGCCGCCACGGCTTCGCACGAATGTCCACAGCTCGGTCGCTTTGACATGCTCGGTGGCGCTGCCGTCCACAACGCGGTTCTGCGCATCGGTGGTGGCGTCGATCATCGAGAACTGCATCGCGACCGTCGCATAGTCGCGGCCCTGCTCGGTCCAGGCCTCGGACAGGTCGCCCTTGACCAGGTGCACATCAGTGACGGTGTTGCGCACGCCGCGGCTGGCCTGGTCGGCCAGCTGCTCGCCGAAGTAGCCGAGCATCTCCGGCGTCACCATGGTCCGCAGAGTGGCCAGGTCCTGCGCCGACCAGGCAGCCTGGACGCGCTGGAGCAATGCCTCATATGCCTGGTAGTCGGCCGGCTCGATCCGGACCGGCGGGCCCGATGGGGCAGCGCCACCGCGTCCGGCGAGTGGCGCCGGCCCGGCGTTGGGGCTGAACATGGCCGGGCCGCCAGCCATCGCCGGCTGGCGGGCGCGGAACATGCGGAACAGCCAGCGCCCGACGAAATACAGCAGGGCGAGCTGGATCAGCAGCCCAATGAAGCTGGAACCGCCGCTCAGCCCGCCGAACATGCCGTGGCCGAACAGCAGCCCGCCGATGCCGGCGCCGATCAGCCCGCCCAACAGGCCGGAGCCGAAGCCGCCGCCGAACAGGCCTGGGCGCGCGGCCGGCGCAAAGCCGCCGGAGAAACCGGGCGATGGGGCGTTGGGCGTAATGCTGCGCTGCATTGGCGAGGCGAAGCCGGGCGACGTGCCCGTCGAGGGCGGCGCCGAGAAGGTGCGTCCGCCGCGGCTGCCCATGGAGCCGCCAAAACCGGCCCGGGCATCGGCGGCAACCGGCGACAAGGCCAATGCGAAAACCGCAACGGCGGCGATCAGGCTGGATTTGCGACGCATGGCGCGCGACTCCGTGTGAGAACTGCAACGTATATAGGGTGTCTCCCGGCTTACGGCCAGGAGAGGTCCAATGCGCCCGCGGCGCTCAGGCGCCGGCCAGCATCAGGCCCTCGATCCGCAACGTCGGGGCGTCGGTGCCGCGGCGGAACACCAGGTCGTTGGCCGGCGTCAGGTTGGCGAACATGTCGATCAGGTTGCCGGCAACGGTGATCTCGGCGATCGGCTCCGCCAGCTCGCCGTTGCGGATCATGAAGCCGGCGGCGCCGCGCGAATAGTCGCCGGTCAGGCCGTTCACTCCCATGCCGATCAGCTCGGTCAGATAGATACCTTCCGTGATGTCGGCCATCAGCTCGGCCGGGCTGAGCGTTCCGGGCGACATATAGAGGTTGCTTGGCGACGGGCTTGGCGGGCCGGAGGTGCCGCGGGCGGCATGACCGGTCGAGGTCAGTCCAAGCTGGCGTGCGGACCGGCTGTCCAGCAGCCAGCTCATCAGCACGCCATCCTCCACCAGTTTTCGAGCCCGCGTGGGAGTGCCCTCGCCGTCGAAGATGCGGGAACGCAGGCCGCGATGGCGGCGCGGGTCGTCGTGGATATCGACGCCGTCGGGCAGGATCTTTTGGCCCATGCGGTCCTTCAGGAACGAGGTGCCGCGCGCCACGCCAGCCCCGTTGATCGCCCCCACGAGATGGCCGAGCAGGCCGCCGGACACACGCGGATCATAGACCACGGTGTATTTGCCGGTTTTCGGCCGGGTCGGGTTGAGCCGTGTCACCGCCCGGCCGCCCGCCGACCGGCCGATCGCCTCGGGATCGTCGAGGTCGGACAGATGGACCGCGCTGGTGTAGTCGTAATCGCGCTGCATGCCGGTGCCCGTGCCGGCCAGCGCCACCGCTGATACCGAATGGCTGGTCCGCACCGACCGGCCGGAAAACCCCGCCGAGGTCACGAGGTAGCCGACCGAGCGCCCGTAGCTGGCATCGCCGCCCTCGGAGTTGGTGACGCCGGCGACCGAGCGCGCAGCATCCTCGGCGGCGGCGGCACGCGCGATCAGGTGTTCCGTGGTCGGCTCGGTGGGGTCCTCAAGGTCGAGCATCGCTGCCTCGGGCGGGGTCATCGTTTCCGCCAACCCGGCCTCGGAATCCTCGGGCACCACCCGTGCCATGGCGACGGCGCGCTCGGCCAGCGCCTTGAAGCCGGCCGGATCAATCGTGGTCGAGGACACCATCGCGACGTGGTCGCCGACAAACACGCGCAAGCCCAGATCTCGGCCCTCGGAGCGCTCGACCTGCTCGGTGGCGCCGAGCCGGCGGGCGACCGACAGCGAGGCGCCGGAGAACAGTACCGCATCGGCGGCATCGGCGCCGGCGTGGCGGGCCTGTGCGATGAGGTCGGCGAGGAGGTTGGCCGTGGTTTCGCTCATATCCTGCTTGCCCTTGGTTTAGAAGGAAGCATGGGGCTCTGCCCCAAACCCCGCCAGGATAGCGTCCTGGAGCGCCTAACTTAGTAAAGGGGTCACAAGGGGCGACGGCCCCTTGGCGGGGTCCAGGGGCAGAGCCCCTAGCCTTCTTTAGGCCGCCAACTGCCCCGCAATCGTATCCAGTGCCGGAATGCGTGTCCCCGGTCCCATCGTCGCCAAGGTCGGCGCCGCGCGGAACAGCCCAGCCGCCGCGCGGACCACGTCATCGGTGGTGACCGCGGTGATCTTGGCCACGGTCTCGGCGGTTGGAATGATCCGCCCGAAGATCTGCACCTGCCGGGCAAGCTGCTCGCAGCGGCTGCCGGTGCTTTCCAGCGACATCAGCAGACTGGCCTTGACCTGGGCGCGGGCGCGGGCGAGTTCGGCCTCCGTCACGCCGAGCTGGACCTTTCGAAGCTCCTCCAACGCTACAGGCATCAGCTCGGCGGCCTCGGACTCGCCGGTGCCGGCGTAGATGCCGAACAGCCCGGCATCCATGTAGGGCTGGGCGAAGCTGTAGATTGAATACACCAGCCCGCGCTTTTCGCGGATTTCCTGGAACAGCCGCGACGACATGCCGCCGCCCAGCAACGTGGACAGCAACAGCGTCGGATAGTAGTCGGCGTGGCCGTAGCCGACCGCGGGGAAGCCGAGCACGATATGGACCTGGTCGAGCTCGCGCGCTTCCCGAAACTCGCCGCCCTTGTACAAGCCAGCCTCGGGCGGACCAGCGGGGGCGGTCGGCAAATCGGCGAAATGGCGTTGGGCGAGATCGACGATGGCCTCATGGGTCAGCGCGCCGGCGGCGGCGAGCACGACGTTGCCGGCCGAATAGTGGCGGCGCATGTAGCCCATCAGCGTGGTCCGCGGCATGGCGCGGATGCCGTCCTCGGTGCCGAGCACGGGGCGCCCCATCGGCTGACTGGGGAAGGCAGCTTCCTGAAAGTGGTCGAAGATGATGTCGTCGGGCGTGTCGTTGGCCTGGCCGATCTCCTGCAGGATGACGCCGCGCTCGCGCTCCAGCTCCTCCGGATCGAAGGTCGAGTGGGTCAGGATGTCGCCGATTATGTCTGCACCGAGTGCGGTGTCTTCTTTCAGCACCTTGACGTAGTAGGCGGTCTGCTCACGCGCCGTGTAGGCGTTGATCTGGCCGCCGACCGCTTCGATCTCCTCGGCAATGCCGGCAGCGCTGCGGCGCTCGGTGCCCTTGAAGGCCATGTGCTCCAGAAAATGCGAAACGCCGTTTTCCGCCGCGGTCTCGTGCCTGGTGCCGGTCGCGACATAAGCGCCGAGGGAGACGGTCTCGACCCGGTCCATGCGCTCGGTGACGATCGTAAGGCCGGAGGGCAGCTTGGTAAGCTGGATGTTCTTGGCGCTGGGCACTCGTTTTTCCTTTTAGGAGAGAGCGGGATCAGGCGGCGTTGCGGCGAACGGAGCCACGAACGGCGGCCTCGACGGCGGCAAGCTCGGCGGCAACCACGGAAAAACGCTCGGGACGGTGATATAGGTCGGCGAGGCGCTGCGGCAATGCCGGGCGCTCGCCGGTGGCGAGCTCCACCGCATCGGGGAACTTGGCGGGGTGGGCCGTCGCCATGGCGATGGTCGGCACGCCGTGCGGCGGGTTGATCCGGGCGGCGGCGATGCCGATCGCGGTGTGCGGGTCAGCGAGGTAGTGGCAGGTTGCGCGCAGCCGGCGGATTTCGGCCTCGGTTCCGGCATCGTCCAGCGCGTGGCCATGGAACAGCGTTTTGGCGCGGTGCCAGGCCGGATCGGGCACCGTCATGCGGCCAGTGGCACGGAAATCCACCATCGCGGCGGCGGTGGCAGCCGGATCGCGATCCAGGATCTCGAACAGCAGGCGTTCGAAATTGGAGCTGACCTGGATGTCCATGCTCGGCGACAAGCTGGATTCCACCGGACGCATCGACATGTCGTTGGCCGAGAAGAACCGCGGCAGGATGTCGTTGCGGTTGGAGCCGATGGTCAGCCTTGCCACCGGCAGGCCGATGCGCCGCGCCGCCCAGGCGGCGAG
>JANXRT010000321.1 GCA_025356735.1 Acetobacteraceae bacterium
TCGGGCCGTGGGCGCGGGCCAACGGGATCGACCGCGACGTGTTCGGGGCCGCCGATGCGCCGATTGGCATCGTGACGGTCGGGCGGGCGCACGAGGACGCGATGCGCGCGCTGGCCGATCTCGATCTGATCGGCCATTCGCAGCTGGCGCTGCGAAAGATCGGGCTGAGCTGGCCGATCGACGCCGAGGGTATTCGCGACTTCGCGCGCGGCAAGAAACTGCTGCTGGTGATCGAGGAGAAGCGCTCGTTCGTCGAGAATCAGGTCAAGGACGCGCTCTACAACATGCCGGCGGATCAGCGGCCGGGGGTTGTCGGCAAGACCGACCTCGCCGGCGCGCCGCTGCTGCCGGCGGTAATGGAACTGTCGCCGGAGATCGTCGGCGGCGCGATGACTCGGCTGTTTCGAGATGCCGGTCTGAACGTCGCCGAGCCGCCCGCGCCACCGATCCCGGTGCGCCCGGCCGGGTTGCTGCGCCGCGCGCCGGCGTTCTGCGCCGGGTGCCCGCACGGCACCTCCACCAAGTTGCCGGAGGGCAGCTTCGCCTCGGCGGGGATTGGCTGCCACTTCATGGCGCTGGACGACAGCGACAAGACCCGCACCTTTTCCCAGATGGGCGGCGAGGGCTGCACCTGGATTGGCATCGCCCCGTTCACCGACACGCCGCATCTGTTCGCCAACCTGGGCGACGGCACCTACACCCATTCCGGCATCCTCGCGGTGCGCCAGGCGGTCGCGGCCAAGGCGCGGATCACCTACAAGCTGCTCTACAACGATGCGGTGGCAATGACCGGCGGCCAGCCGGCCGAGGGCGCCTACACGGTGCCGCAGATCGCAGCCCAGCTGGCGGCGGAGGGTGTTTTGCGACTGGCCGTGGTGGCGGACGATGCCGACAGGCTGCCGGGGGCGGCCGAGCTTCCCGCCGGCACGACACGCCATCCACGCGAGGAACTCGACGCGGTGCAGCGCGAGCTTCGGGAGTACGCAGGCGTCAGCGCCATTATCTACGACCAGGTCTGCGCCACTGAAACCCGCCGTCGGCGCAAGTCCGGCAAGGTTGCGGAAGCGAGCCAGAGCGTCATCATCAACGAGGCGATCTGCGAGAACTGCGGCGACTGCTCGAAGCAGTCCAACTGCATCGCGATCGAGCCGGTGGACACGGTGTTCGGCCGCAAGCGGCGGATCAACCCGAGCAGCTGCAACGTCGATCTGTCGTGCCTGAAAGGCTTCTGCCCGAGCTTCGTCACCATTCCAGGGCCGCCGCGCGCACCTGGCGCCGATCGTAGCTGGCAACAGCGGGAAGCCGGGTTCGCGGCCGGGCTGGACGTTCCGGCGTTGGCTCCCCTGCCCTGGCGCGGATTGTTCGCGGGCATCGGCGGTGGCGGTGTGGTGACGTCCGGCGCGATCCTGGCAATGGCGGCGCAGCTGGAGGCGCATCAAGTTTCGACATTGGATTTCGCCGGGTTGGCGCAGAAGAACGGCGCGGTGGTCTCCCACGTGCAGATCGCGGCGGCCGGCGGGCTGGACGTGGTGCGCATTCCGTTGGGCAGCGCCAACATGATGCTGGCGGCCGATCTGGCGGTTGCCGCCAGTGCGGGTGTGCTGGAGCGTTGCGGCTCGGCGGCGACGGTGATCGGCAACCTCGACCTCGCCGCCACCGCCTCCTTCAAGCGCGATCCGCGGCTCGTGATCGATGCCGGGCTGCATCGCCGGGTGATCGAGCGCACGACCTCGGCAAAGGACTCGATCTACCTGCATGGCGTCCGGCTGGCCGAGCGGCTGTTCGGCAACGCTCAGGCGATGAACACGCTCTATCTCGGCATCGCCTGCCAGCGCGGGCTGCTGCCGGTGCACGAGGCGGCCATCCTGCGTGCCATCGAGCTGAACGGCGCCGCGGTCGAGACGAACCTTCGCGCCTTCAAATGGGGCCGCATCCTGGCGGCCAGGCCAGAACTGGCGGCGGAGATACTGGGGGACGCAGAACCCGCCCCGCCGGCGACGTTGGAGGGGTTGATCGACCATCGGGCGAAGTCGTTGGCCGGCTATCAGAACGCCGCCTACGCGCGCCGCTACCGTATTGCCGTCGAGGCGATCGTGGCCCGCGAGACCGAGGTTTTCGGGGCACCCGGAAAACTGTCGCGCGCCGCGGCCGAGGGTTTCTACCGGGCGATGGCGATCAAGGACGAGTACGAGGTCGCGCGGCTACATACCGCCGCGAGCTACGCGCCGGGTGCGGTGTTCCACCTGTCGCCGCCCGTTGTCGCGCGGATGGACAGGCTGACCGGACGGCGCAAGAAGATCGGCATTCCCGGCAGCATCGCGCTGCCGCTGTTCCGCCTTCTGCGGCACGGGCGGGTGCTGCGCGGCAGCGTGTTCGACGTGTTCGGCTACCAGGCCGAACGCCGGGCGGAGCTTTCTTTCCGGGGCCAGTACGAGGCCGACATGCGGCTGGTTGCCGAGAGGCTTGCCCCCGGCAATCTTGACGCCGCCGTGGGATTGGCCGAGTTGCCGGATGTGATCCGCGGCTTCGGTCCGGTGAAGGACGCCAACCGGGAAATCGCCATGGCGTCGCGGGAAAGGCTGCTGGCAGAGCTTGATCAGGTGTCGGTGCTGCAGGCCGCCGAATAAGGGGAAAAAGATGCCCGACTACACGAGCTTCGGCGGCGACAACCTGGTCATCGAGATGGCGCGGCGGTTCTCCGCCGAGCGCCTGGCGCCGCTGGCCGCGGCGCGCGAGCACGCCAAGAAGATCGAGCCCGAGATCATCCGCGAGATGGGCGAGCTGGGCTTTCTGGGTGCCACCACCTCGGCCGAATGGGACGGGTCGGAGATCGATCCGGTGACCTACGCGCTGCTTCTGGAGGAGCTTGCGGCCGGCGACGGATCGGTTTCCACCCTGGTGTCGGTGCACAACTCGCCGACCTGCATCGTGATCGACAAATACGGCAGCGATGCGCAGAAGGACAAGTGGCTGCGG
>JANXRT010000331.1 GCA_025356735.1 Acetobacteraceae bacterium
GACTCAGGAAGATCTGGGGCCCGCGCGGCTCCTCGCGCACGTCGTAGATGTAAGCCCGCACGCGGTCACCATTTCGAAAACTCTCACGCGGGATCAGCTCGTCGCGGCGCAGCAGCGCCTCGGCGCGGCCGAGTTCGACCATCAAGTTGCCGTACTCGGTGCGCTTTACCACGCCGTTGATGATCTCGCCGACACGGTCCTTGAACTCGTCATATTGCTTCTTGCGCTCGTATTCGCGCACCCGTTGGACGATCACCTGCTTGGCGGTCTGTGCGGCAATCCGCCCGAAATCGATTGGCGGCAGCGGGTCGATCAGGTGCTCGCCAAGCTTGATCTCCGGCTGGAATTTTTTCGCAATGTGCCAGGGGATCTGGGTTTCCTCGTTCTCGACCACCTCCACCGCCTCGGTCCAGCGCGACAGCCTAACGTCGCCGGTCTTGCGGTCGATGGTGGCGCGGATGTCCTTCTCATGGCCGTACTTGGCGCGGCCAGCCTTCTGGATGGCCTGCTCCATCGCCTCCAGCACCTCGTCGCGCTCAATGGATTTCTCCCGCGCGACGGCATCGGCGACCAGCAGCAGTTCGGGACGGGCGATCGAGGTATCCATGGGCGCCTCTCAGTTTATCTCGGTTGAAATATCTTTGGCCTGGGTGGCGGCGATCAGCGCGTCGGTCAGCAGCAGCTTGGCGCGCCGGATACGCTCATGCGGCAGGGCGATCTCGGTGCCGTCATCCAGCCGCATCCGCGCACCCTCGGCATCGGCGCCGAGCACCACACCGGAAAAGCGCTTGCGACCATCAACCGGCATATCGGTCTCGGCCCGCGCCGTATGCCCGGCAAACCGGTTCCAGTCACGAATCCGGGTCAGCGGCCGGTCGATCCCGGCCGAGCTGACCTCAAGGTTCCAGGCGCCGGGGATCGGATCATCGACGTCCATCACGGCGCTGACCGCATGGCTGATCGCCTCGCAATCCTCGACCGCGATCAGTCTTCCGTCGGCGCGGTCAGCCATGATCTGCACCGTCGGCCGTTCCCGCCCCAGTACCGCGATGCGAACCAGCTCGAAGCCGAGGTCCTCGATCGCGGGGGTTACGATATCGGCAATGCGGGCCTCCAGGCCGGTATGGCGCGGTTGGTCCAATCGGTTGGGCGGGATGCTGTGCGGCGACGCTGGGTTCAATGCAGAAAAGGCGGCCCGTGAAGGCCACCCTCCAAAAAGATCGGAGAATGTAGGAGAGACGGTCAAATAGCGTTGCGTCGGCGAAAACGCAAGAGCCCGGTTCGGATCGTGAGCATGCCGCCAATGCAACCTTTGGTTGTGGACACGCCGGATACGTCAGTATGGTAGCGGGATGAAACGAATGCACTGCCTGGATGGCCTGCGCGGCGCGCTCGCCGCCTATGTCATGATCTCCCACATGGCGCCGTTCGTGGCCGCGCCTGCCTGGCTGCTGGCGCCGTTCTCCCACGGCATGGCGGCGGTGGATGTTTTTTTCATACTCAGCGGCATGGTTATCCTGCTTTCGCTGGAGGGGTTCTCGTATCGCACAGTACCGTTCCTCGTCGCCCGGATGTTCCGCATCTTTCCGGTGTTCCTTGCCGTCTTCGCCGCGGCCATCGCCATCCAGACGCTGCCAATCGACTTCGCTGCTATGCCCTGGATCGAGCCGGCCAGCACCGCCCGCCAAATCTGGAGCCAGGGTTGGCCGGCGGACTGGGCCGGCAACATCGCCGCCCACCTCGCCATGCTGCATGGGCTGTTTCCCGACGGCGCCTGGCCGGCTGTCTATCTCGGCTTCCTCGGCGCCGCCTGGAGCCTCTCGACCGAGTGGCAATTCTACGTCGTCGCCATGCTGTTCGCGCGGCCAGACCGCCAGCAACGGCTCGTCGCGGGATTTCTTATCCTTTCCGTGGCGTCGATCCTGTGGCAGGCGCACACCCCCGATGGCTGGCATTTCAGCCGCGCCTTCCTGCCCAACAAGGGGCAATATTTCGCGCTCGGCCTGGCCAGCGCGATGCTGCTTCAAGACCGCAGCCGGTTGCGGTTCGCAATGGTCCTGATAGCCGTGCTGGCGCTGTGCTGGGCGCAAGGCGGCGCCGACAAGCTGACCGCGCCGCTGGTCTGGACCCTATGCCTTGGGGCCCAGCTGAGTGCCATGCGCTGGCTTGCCCCCGCCGCCGGATTGCTGCGCTCGCGTCCGCTGGTCTGGCTGGGTTCGATTTCATTCTGCCTTTATCTGGTCAACGAGCCGGCGCAGAAGCTGTTGGGTATCGGGTTGGCGGCTCTGGCCGGCGGAGATCAGACGCTGTTCGCCGCGCTCTGGGTGCCGTTGGCGTTGCTGTTGCCCATCGGCCTGTCATGGTGGCTGCACCGAACGATCGAGCGTCCCGCGCTGCAATTCGGCCGCGAATGGCTGGATCGAAAACGATCATCAAGCAAAACTACGGCTCAAGAAACATATAGACTAACTGAAACAAGTTAGCAAAAATCGCAGATCGGCGTCAACGCCGACGGATAAAGCTCCAATAAACCGGCATCCGTCCGGCCCGGATCGCCTTGGCCTCATAGCGTGTCGGCGGCCAACCCTCCGGCCGGGTCATTGCCGGCACAGCGGCATCAAACAAATCCTGAGCCGCCATCACCTCTGCCACCCAGGCCTGGTAGGTCGGATCGTCACTGGCAACCCGCCACTCGGCGCCAGGCCTCAGCACCCGTGCCAGTTCCGCCAACTGCCCGGGATGAACGAACCGCCGTTTGGCATGGCGCGCCTTGGGCCACGGATCGGGGAACATCAGGAACAGCCGGTCGAGCGACCCATCCGGCAGCGCGCGCAAAAGCGCCCGTGCATCGTCAGGCCACAGCAGCAGGTTGGCCGGCAATGCAGCCTTGGCCTCGCCGCCCTCCGGCACCAGTCTGGCCAGCAACGAGCAGATACCGTTCTCGAACACCTCGCAGGCGATCAGCCCGGCATCCGGGTTTGCCGCCGCCTGAGCCCGCGAATGCTCGCCGCCGCCAAACCCAACCTCAAGCCAAAGCTGTGCCGGCCGAGGCTCGAACGCCGCCAACGGATCACCCGCCAACGCAACATCGAAAACCATCCGCGGCAGCGTCACGTCCAGCAACACCTGCTGGCGAGGCCGCAACGAGTGCCCCCGCGCCCGGCCGTAGAGCCGGTCCGCGGGTGGCTTCACCAGAGCCCGACCTTCTATCTTCCGAACGCGCTTCGCAGAGAAGAAACCAGATCGGTCTTCTCCCACGTGAAGGTCCCCCGCTCCGGATCCGGCTCCCGCCCGAAATGCCCGTAGGCCGAGGTCGGCACATAGATCGGCCGATTGAGATGCAGATGCTCGCGAATGCCC
>JANXRT010000340.1 GCA_025356735.1 Acetobacteraceae bacterium
AAATTTTTAACGCCAGACCAGAAATTCAAGATTATAAAAGAGCAGATGATGACAAAGACGAGTGTTACCGAGATCTGCAAGAAGTACGATCTCCCTGGTAGGCGATGGCAATGCGTGCGCCAGGTGCGGGGGGCACGACCCAGTGAGCGCCGGCGATGACGGCGGCGGGGTCGATGGTGCGGTCGGGCTGCATCAGCTGGCGGGTGGACAGGCGCAACCACACCGCCGAGCCGTCGGGCTGCTGCATGTGGTGGAAGGCGTGGCGCATCAGGATGGCGAGCTCGTCGACATAGGTCGGCTCGAAGCTCGCCAGCCGGTCGGCGGCCATGCCGATCAGCGGGGTGTTAATGGATTGGTGCTGGCCGCCCTCGGGGGCGAGGGAGATGCCGGACGGCGTGGATACCAGAAGAAAACGCGCATCCTGGTAGCAGGCGTAGATCAGCGCATCGAGGCCGCGGTTGACGAACGGGTCATACACCGTGCCGATCGGCAGCACGCGCGCGCCGGTCAGCGAATGCGACAGGCCGGCGGCGCCGAGCAGGAGGAACAGGTTCTGCTCGGCGATGCCCAATTCGATGTGCTGGCCCTTGGGGCTCATGCCCCAGCGCTGGGCGCTGGCGAGCTTGGAATCGCGGAACACGTCGTTGCGGGTGTGGCGGTCGAACACCCCGCGGCGGTTGACCCAGGGTCCGAGGTTGGTCGAGACCGTGACATCCGGGCTCATCGTGACGATGTGGTCGCCGAGTTCCTTATAGGGGCCTTCCGGCCGCCCGATCTCGGCCAGGATGTCGCCGAAACCGGACTGGGTGCTGGCGCGCCGGCCGACGACCTTTGGCGCCGGCAGGGTTTCGGGGATCTCGATGATCGGCGCGGTCAGGCAGCGGCCTTCCGGGGTCAGCTTGGCGGCAAACGGGCAGGCGTCGAGGAAGGCGCGGAGTTCGGCCTCGGGCAGGTCGAGGCCCTCAAACAGGTCCCATTCATGGTCCGGCCGGATCGCCATGTACTGTCGAAAAATCTCCATCTGCTCGCGGCTCATCAGCCCGGAGTGGTTGTCCTTGTGGCCGGCGAAGGGCAAGCCCATGCCCTTGATCGTGTAGGCGATGAAGCAGGTCGGCTGGTCGCCGAGCGCGTCCGCGGCACGCAGCGTCTCGATAATGGTCTCGATGTCGTGGCCGCCGAGGTTGGTCATCAACGCGCCGAGCTCGTCGTCCGACAGCGGGTCGATGATGGCGCGAACGGTCTGGGAACGGCCGAGGTCGGCCAGCAGCGCCTGGCGCCAGGCGGCTCCGCCCTGGAAGGTCAGCGCCGAATAGAGGCTGTTCGGGCAGTCGTCGATCCAGGCGCGCAGCAATTCGCCGCCCGGGCGGGCGAAGGCGGCTTCGAGCCGACGGCCGTATTTGATGGTGACGACGTTCCAGCCCATGTCGCGGAACAGGCCCTCGATGCGGCCGAACAGCCGGTCGGGAACCACGCTGTCAAGGCTTTGGCGGTTATAGTCGATGATCCACCAGACATCGCGGACGTCGTGCTTCCAGCCTTCCAGCAGCGCCTCGTAGATGTTGCCCTCGTCCAATTCGGCGTCGCCGGCGATGGCGATGTGGCGGCCGGGCGGCAGATCCGGCCGCGACAGCCCGTGCAACCGGACATAATCCTGCATCAGCGCCGAAAAGCTGGTCATGGCGACGCCGAGGCCAACCGAGCCGGTGGAGAAATCGACCTCCGGGCCGTCCTTGACCCTCGACGGGTAGGATTGCAGGCCGCCCATCTTGCGCAGGTCATGCATGCGGGCCTGGTCGCCGCGGCCGAACAGCCAGTTGATGGCGTGGAACACCGGGCCGGCATGGGGCTTGACGGCAATGCGGTCCTGCGGCCTGGCAACCTCGAAATACAGCGCCGCCAGGATCGAGATCGAGGAGGCGCAGGAGGCCTGGTGGCCGCCAACCTTCAACCCGTCGCGGTTGGGGCGGATGTGGTTGGCGTTGTGGATCATCCAGGCGGACAGCCAGAGCAGCTTTTTCTCCAGCTGCTGCAGGGTCTGGATGCGGCGGTCTATCGGTTCGGCTACGATTACGGAGGGTGCGTTCATGGGTTTTCCCGATCAGGAAGGCCAGGGCTCTGCCCTGGACCCGCTAAGGGCTAGCCCTTAGAACCCCCTACTATAGGACGCAAGTCAGCCCCAGCCTCGGGCCTGGCGGCGGATGTCGGTGGAGGCTTGGCGCTTGCCTTCGCCGGTGTAGGCCTCGTGATACGCCTCGATCCGATCGGGATCGTAGAGGTAGTTGACCATAAGGCCGGCACTCTCGCGCAAGCCCTTTTCCGACGTGTCGGCGCAGCTGTTCAGACGCTCGATGCGCGCGCCGTTCGATAGATGGAAGTGGGCGACCGCGTCGGGCGCGCGTTTCAAATCGTGCGGCAGGGTCTCGATCAGCAGGAAACGCGCGCACAGGCGCTCCAGGATGGCTGCCACGACACGGTTCTCGGACGGTGCGGCAAGCAAGGCTGTGGTGGCGCTGGCGGCATCGGGCACCACCTCGCGCAAAGCCACCGCTTCCTCGGCGGTCAACAGGGTCGGATCGTCCGCTGCCAGCAGCGGATCCAGCCATTTTCGAAAGCCGGGGATCGGGGAGAGCGTGGCGAATACCTGGAGACTGGAAAACTCGGCCGACAGCAGCGCCACCACGCGCTTGATCAGGAAATTGCCAAAACTGATGCCGGCCAGGCCAGCCTGGCAGTTGCTGATCGAATAGAAGATCGCGGTGTCGGCGCGCTTGGAGTCGAGCACCGGCGCCGCCTCATCCAACAGCGCCTGGACGCTGTCGGCCAAGCCCTGGACCAGGGCGACCTCGACGAAGATCAGCGGCTCGTTCGGCATTCGAGGATGGAAGAAGGCGTAGCAGCGTCGGTCGGAGTCGAGCCGGTTGCGCAGGTCCGACCAGGACCGGATGGCGTGCACGGCCTCGTAACGCATGAGTTTTTCGAGCAGGCAGGCCGGGCTCGACCAGTCGATGCGGCGCAGCTCCAGGAAGCCGAGGTCGAACCAGCTGGCGAGCAGGCCGCGCAGGTCGGCATCGACGGCGGCCAGCAGCTTGTCCCCGCGGGTGCGGGTTATCAGCAGGCCGCGCATGTCGACGAGGAACTTCATGCCGTCGGGGATGGCGGTGAACTGCGACAGCAGACGCAGCCGGGGCGACTCCGCGGCGCGGCGGAGTGCTGCCATGGCGCTCGCGCGATCTGCGGCGTCCGTGGCGGCGGCGATCGCCGCGAAGGCCTCCGCCACGGCTTGCGGATCGGAATCAAACGAGCCGAGCCGCCGGAGGAAGGCAATGCGGCCCTCGGCATCGCGCTGCAGGTAGGTTTGGGCGAGATGGCCGGCTCGGTCGCGGGCGCTTACCTCGCCGCCGCGCGCTTGGAGGCAGGCGCGCATCTGTTGTTCCGTGTCGTCGTTCTCGGCTTCCGGAGCGTCGCGCCAGATTGAGCCAAGCCTGCGCAGGGTACGGTCGAACAGGCCGGAAGGCACGCCGGTGTCGCTCATCTTCTTCCGCTCCGGAATTATTTCTGCATGTTACGCCCGATCCGTGAAGATGTCGTCATGACGGCTGCGAGATGCGGAGAAATATCCTCGGCCAGCATTCCCGCCCCGGCGGCGGTGGCGGCGCTTCCGTGCAGCCAGGCGCCGGCGGCGGCGGCATCGAACGCGGCCATGCCCTGCGCCAAAAGCCCGGCGATGATGCCGGCCAGGGTATCACCGGCGCCAGCTGTGGCTAGCCATGGCGGCGCCGAGGCGTTGATCGCGGCGAACCCTCCCGGCGAGGCGATGATGGTGGCGGCGCCCTTCAGCAGCACGACCGCTCCAGTGATGGCGGCGGCATGGCGGGCGGCTTGCAGGCGGTCATGGCCGATCGGGCCGAATACGCGGGCAAATTCGCCGTCGTGCGGGGTCAGCACGGCGCAGCCGCGCAAGCCGGCGGGATTGCCGGCATGGGCGGTGAGCGCGTCGGCGTCGGCGACCACCTGGCGGCCGGCGGCGAGCAGAAGGGCCAGGGTCTCGCGGGCGGTGGCCTGGCCCAGGCCCGGGCCGCAGACCCAGGTTTCCCGGCGCGCGTCGGATAGTTGAGTTGCGATGGGGGCCTCATCGACGATCACGCCCGCGGCGCCGGCGCGATAAAGGTCGGCGGCGCGGGTTATTTCGTCGCCAGCGGGGGCGATGGTGACCAGGCCGGCCCCTGCCCTGCGCGCGGCTTCGGCGGCGAGGCGGGCGGCGCCGGTCATCGCCGTGCCGCCGAGGATGGTGACGTGGCCGCGGCTGTATTTATGGCCGTCGGGCGCCGGCGTCGGCAATTGCCAGAGCCACGGTCCGTTGATCGCGGCGGAGGGCTTTGCCTGGTCGAGGACGGAGGGCGGCATGCCGATGTCGGCGAGGACGAGCTCGCCGCAAAGCTCGCGTCCTGGCAGCAGCAAATGGCCGGGCTTGAGGCGGAAGAACGTCACGGTCATCGCGGCTTGCGGTGCGAAGCCGCGGACCTGGCCGGTGGCGCCGTCGAGGCCGCTCGGCACGTCGATCGCGACCAGCGCCGGGCAGGCGGCGAGCACCGCGGCGATCTCGGCATCGACGTCGCGCGCTAGGCCGGCACCGAACACCGCATCGACGACGAGTTTGGCCCGCATGGCTTCGGCGGGGGTAAACGGGACGTTGACCCCGTGCCAGTTTGCCGCCGCGTTGGCCGCGTTCGATCCGGCGCGGGGTTCCGCCGTGCGGGCCAGGGTGATCGGCCAGCCGGATTGCTGAAGCAGTCGGGCGACCACGTAGCCGTCGCCGCCGTTGTTGCCGGGGCCGCATAGAACAAGGGTACGGCAGGGGCGGAACCGGGCCTGGATCGCGCGCGCGGCGGCCCGGCCGGCGTTCTCCATGAGGGTGGACGCGCCAAGCCGCGCGGCCTGTGCGTCGGCGATCGCCATCTCGGCGGGCGTCAGCAGCTCATGCCGCGCGGCGATCTTGCATTCCCAGTCTTTGTCGAAAAGCATGGCATGGAGTGTGGCAGACACCGGCAGACATGTCCGCGACCACACGCAACGATGATCTGCTATGCTGCATCGCAATAAATGACGGAGGCGGATGGATGGCGGTGGTGATCACGGTGGCGCAGCAGAAGGGTGGCGCCGGCAAGACCATGCTGGCGGCGAACATCGCGGCGGCGCTGGCGGCGACGCGCCGGGTTGCGGTGCTGGACATCGACCCGCAGCACAGCCTGCGGCGGTGGCATCACATCCGGGACGCGCGGCCGGTGGCGCCGCCCGCGATCGCGTTTTTCGACGTTTCCGGCTGGCGGCTGACCGCCGAGCTTGCGCGGTTGCGCTCGCAATTCGATGTCGTGGTGATCGACAGCCCGCCGCAGCTCGACACCGATGCGCGGCTTGGCATACGCGGCGCCGACCTGGTGCTCATTCCGCTTCAGCCGAGCCCGCCGGACCTTTGGGCGGCGCTGGGCACCGTCAAGCTGGCGGGCGCCGAGCGCCGTCCGGTGAAGCTGATCCTCAACCGCACGCCGGCGGCCTCGAAGCTGCGCAGCGCGGTCGAGGCGGCGGTCGCCGCCGAGGGGCTGGCGCTGATGGCGGCGACGCTCGGCAACCGGGCGGCGTTCGCCAACGCCTTCGCGGTCGGGCTGGGGGTGACCGAGGCCTCGCCGAAATCGCTGGCGGCGGCGGAGATGCGTGCCATCATCGCCGAGATCACGGGGGAGACTGCATGAGCTGGAACCTGGTGCTGGCCGTTCATATACTGGGTGCGACGATCTGGGTCGGCGGCATGTTCTTCTCGCTGCTGGTGCTGCGGCCGAGCCTGGGTGTGCTGGAGCCGCCGATGCGGCTGGCTTTGCATGCGCAGGTGTTCCAGCGGTTTTTCCGGGTCATCTGGCATGTCATGCCGCTGACCTTGCTCAGCGGCTACGCCATCCTGTTCGGGGTCTATGGCGGGTTTCGCGGCGCCAATCCGTACGTCCACGTGATGCATCTGCTCGGGCTGGTGATGGCGGCGGTGTTCGTCTGGATTTTCCTTGTGCCTTGGAAGGGATTTCGTGGGGATGCGGCGAGCCGTCCGGCGGCGGTGGATCGCATTCGGAAGGCGATCGGCATCAATTTTGCCCTTGGCGTGGTTGCCATCGTGATGGGTGCGCTTGGCAACTAAATGACGCCCTCCGCCCGCATTTCGGAAATCTCGCCGGCGGACAGGCCTAGCCAGTCGCCGTAGATGGACAGGTTGTCGGCGCCGACTTTCGGGCTTGGGGTTGGCGCTACCTTGGCGGCGCCGTGCAGGCGTAGGGGGGAGTTGGGCAGGACCACGCGGCCGAGTTGCGGGTGGTCGATGTGTTCCAGCATGCCGCGGCCGTGCATGTGCGGGTCGGACATGATCTCGGCGACGTTGCGCACCGGGGCGGCGGGGATGCGGGCGCGGCTGGCGGCGGCGAAGATTTCCATCTTTCCCAATGTGCGGGTCCAGGCGGTGACGATGGCGTCGATCTCGGCCATGTGGGCGGCGCGGTCCTGCATCGTTTCGTATCGGGCGTCGCCGCGCAGGTCCTCGCGGCCCATGGCGCCGAGCAGGTTCTGCCAGTGCTCCTCGGTGACGACGTTGATGGCGACGTGGCCGTCATTCGCCTCATAGACGTTGTACGGCGCGCTGGTCAGGGCGGCCTGGTGGTTGCCAGTGCGCTTTGGGACGTTGCCGGTCCGGTAGTAGGACTCCATCGACGAGGCCATCGAGCAGTAGACGGTTTCCTGCATCGCGACCTCTACCAGCCGGCCCGTGCCGGTGGCTGTTCGTTCAAACAACGCGGTCATTATGCCGGCGTAGAGGTGGATGCCGCCCATGAAATCGACCCGCGTGGGGCCGGCCTTCATCGGTGGGCCGTCCGGCATTCCCGTGACGCTCATGATGCCGGAGACCGCCTGGATGGTGAGGTCCATGGCCTGGTTGTCGCGGTCGGAGCCGGTGATGCCGTAGCCGGTGCCGGTGGCGTAGATCAGTTTTGGGTTGGCCGCGTGCAGCACGTCCCAGCCGACGCCCAATCGATCCATCACGCCGGGAGCAAAATTCTCCAGCAGCACGTCGGCCTGCTTCGCCATGCGGATCAGCAGGGCGCGGCCTTTTTCCGATTTGAGGTTGAGGGTGATGGCGCGCTTGTTGGCGTTGAGCATGGCGATGGGCAGGGACTGGCCGTCGGGTGCGCGGCGGCGCAGCGGCTCGCCGACCAGGGGTTCGATCTTGATGACGTTGGCGCCGGCCTTGGCCATAAGCATGGTTGCGTACGGGCCCTGATAGATCTGGCCGAAATCGAGCACGGTTATTCCGGCCAGCGGCGGCTTGGCGGTCATCTGTTGTCCAGTTCTTTTTCCCGGCCGCCAGTATCGCCGTGCCGGCGCCGGAGGCAAAGGGCGTAGTGACGCCGGCGGCGTTCATGCTAAAGCCCGATGCAGGGAATTCGGGGGACGCGGCGGGATGATCGGTTTGCGCAGGATGCTGGCGGCTTTCGGCGCGCTGCTGCTCGCGGCCGGCGTGGGCCATGCCGCGGAGCCGAAATCCGGCGGCATCCTTCACATCTACCATCGCGACAGCCCGGCCAGCGCCTCGATCCTGGAGGAGGCGACGTTCTCGACCAACGTGCCGTTCATGGGCGTGTTCAACAACCTGGTGCTATTCCGCCAGGAGACGGCCCAGAACACGATGGACAGCATCGAGCCGGAGCTGGCGACGAGCTGGAGCTGGAGCGCCGACAACAAGGCGTTGACCTTCAAGCTGCGGCCGGGCGTCAAATTCCATGACGGCAAGCCGTTCACCGCCAAGGATGTGGTGTGCACGATGGATCAGGTGCGCGGCATTTCCACCACCAACCCGCTGCGCAAGAATCCGCGCGCGGCGTGGTACCGGAACGTGACGGACGTGAAAGCCAACGGCGACGAGGAGGTTGTCTTCACCCTCGCCAGGCCGCAGCCGTCGCTGCTGGCGCTGCTCGCTTCCGGCTACGCGCCGATCTATCCGTGCCACGTGTCGGCGCGCGACATGCGGGTGGCGCCGGTCGGCACCGGGCCGTTCAGGTTCGTCGAGTTCAAGGCCAACGAGTCGATCAAGCTGGTGCGCAATCCGGATTACTGGAACAAGGGCCGGCCGTACCTGGACGGGATCGAGTACACCATCATCCCGAACCGCTCGACCGCGATGCTGGCGTTCATCGCCGACAAGTTCGACATGACTTTTCCGACCGAGGTTTCGGTGGC
>JANXRT010000375.1 GCA_025356735.1 Acetobacteraceae bacterium
GGCGGGGTTTGGGGCAGAGCCCCATGCTTACTGCCTGCGGCGCCCCCCGCCAAAGCGCCGCTCCAGGAAGCCACCGGCGAGCGAAAATACAAGGCAGCACCCGAAGAACAGCAACGCGGCGAAAACATACCCCTCGGTCGCGAGGCCAAGCCAGGCCGGGTCCTTCAGCGACTGCGTGATCATGCCCATGACGTCGAAAATGCCGACGATCGAGACCAGCGTGGTGTCCTTGAACAGATCGACCACGATGTTGATGATGCCCGGGATCGCCAGCCGCATCGCCTGCGGCAGCACCACCAGGATCTGCGCCTGAGCCGGGTGCATGCCGAGCGCCATCGCCGCCTCCGCCTGGCCCGGCGGCACCCCTTGCAGCCCGCCGCGAATGGTCTCCGCCATGTAGGCGGATTCGAACAGGATCAGCACGACGACGGCACGGATCAGGTTCGGCACCCCGGCGCCGTCGGGCAGGAACATCGGCAGCAGGATGAGGCCCATGAACAGCACCGCCAGCAGCGGCACGCCGCGCCAGAACTCGATGAACGCGACCGAGCCATAGCGCAGCACCGGCAGTTTCGATCGCCGCCCAAAGGCCAGCGCCATGCCGAGCGGCAGCGCGCCGATAATGGTGGCATAGGACAGGATGACGTTGAGCATCAGGCCGCCCCAATCCGCGGCTTCCACCCGGTGCAGGCCGGCGACGCCGCCGACCAGCAGGATGCCGCCGGCGATCGGCACCAGAACCAGCAGGGCGATGACGAACAGCCCGCGCCGCGAGGAGAACAGGCAGCCGGCGCAGACGATCGCCAGAAGGAGGAACGCCATATCGACCCGCCAGTATTCGGCCGCCGGATAGCGGCCGTAGATCAGCAGCGGCAGCCTGGCCGCGATGAACGCCCAGCAGGCGCCGTCCGGCGCGCAAGCCCGGCGGCTCGCCGCCGCCCAGGTCGCGTCCACAAACGCCCAGGCGAGGAACCGCGGCACCAACGCGGCGAACAGCGCGATCATCGCCAGGCTCAGGATGGCGTTGCCGACAGTCCCGAACAGCGCGTGCAGGAACCGCCGGATCATCGTCCCTGCATCGCCAGCCGGCGGTTCCAGACGTTCATCGCAGTTGAGACGACCAGGTTGATCGCCAGGAACAGCCCAAGCAGCAGCGCCATCACCTCGATCGCCCGGCCCGACTGGTTGAGCACGGTACGGCCGAAGATTTGCAGCACATCCGGGTAGGCGATCGCCGCGCCCAATGTGGTGGACTTGATGATGTTGAGATATTGGCTGGTCAGCGGCGGGATCAGCGTGCGCAACGCCTGCGGCAGGACCACGAGATATAGCACTTGCCCACGCCGCAACCCGGTCGACAGCGCGGCTTCGGTCTGGCCGTGCTCCACGCCGAGGATCGAGGCGCGAATGCTTTCCGAGATGAACGCCGAGGTATAGATCGAAAGCCCAAGCCACAGCGCCAGCAACTCCGGCGGGAAACGCAACCCGCCAGTGAAGTTGAAGCCGCGCAGCGTTGGAAGCTCCCACTCGGCGGAAAGCCCGGCGCCAACGATCCAGATCGCCAGCAGGGCCGGGCCAAGCAGCCGGCCGGAGAGATTGCCGGGACGGCGACCGAACCAGCCAACCAATGTCAGGCCGATCGCCAGCACGCCGAGCAGCCAGACCACCGGCGGAACCGTCGCCTGCGGCACCAGCAAGCCGCGGACGTTCAGAAAAAAGCCGGCGCCGAGCAACAGGCTGGCCTTTGGCGAAGGCAGCGACTGCAACACGACGAAATAGACGAAGATAATCTGCACCAGCTGCGGCGTGTTGCGCACCACCTCCAGGATGCCACGTGCGGTGCCGGTAGCCAGCGGATTTCCCGACAGCCGCATCAGCGCCAGCAGCAATCCAAGCAGCGAGGCGAGCGCGATCGACAGTCCGGCCACCAGCAAAGTGTTGGCGAAGCAGACCGCCAGCGCCCAGCCATAGCTGTCGCTCGCCTGCCAGTTCAGCAGGTGGAAGGGGATGTCGAACCCGGCCGGGTGCCACAGGAAGTCGAAGCCGAAGGTGATGCTGCGGTGCGCCATGTTGCGCGCCGCGTTGGAGGCGCCCCACCACACGATGCCGACGAACGCCGCCACCGCCGCCATCTGCCAAAGCCAGGCCTTGCCCGATTGCGTCACGGCCGCGCGGCGTCAGCCTTCAGCGGAACGGCAATGCGTAATGCAGCCCGCCCTTCGAGGCCAAATTGTTCTGGCCGCGCGGCAGGTCGAGCGCCTTCGGCCCGAAATTGGTGTCGTAGAGCTGGCCGTAATTGCCGTCGGCCTTGACCGCGCGCAGCGCCCACTCGTCGTCGAGCCCCATCTTCTTGCCGAACTCGCCCTCGACCCCCAGCAGCCGGCGCACGAACGGATCGGTGCTGCCCTTCTTCAGCTCGTCGGCATTTGCGGAGGTCACGCCAAGGTCCTCGGCGGTAAGCAAGGCCGCGTGCACCCAATACAGGATTTTCGACCACTGCACGTCGCCGCTGCGGGCATGGATGCCGAGCGGCTCCTTGCTGATGACGCCGTCGAGCACCACCCAGTCGGCCGGGGTCTTCAACGTCGAGCGCATGCCGGCCAGGCTGCCGGTATCGTCGGTGTAGCCGTCGCAACGCCCGGTCTCCATCGCGGCCACCGCCTCGTCCGCCTTCTCGAACAGCAGGGTGCCGATCTTGGCGCCGTTGGAGCGTGCGAAGTCGGCGATGTTCAGCTCCATGGTGGCGCCGGTCACCGTGCAGATGGTGGCGCCGTTCAGCTCGGCGATCTTGGTGACGCCAAGCTTCTTGCTGACCAGGAAGCCCTGGCCGGCGAAGAAGGTGGTCGCGACCTCATCCAGCCCGAGCTGCACCGACCGCGTGAAGGTCAGCGTGCTGTCGCGGATCAGCACGTCGATCTCGCCCGATTGCAGCACGGTGAAGCGCGCCGGCGTCGTCGTCGGCACGTACCGGACCTTTTCGGCATCGCCCAGCACGGCGGCGGCGATGGCGCGGCAGTAGCTGACATCCAGGCCGCGCCATTTCCCGGCGTTGTCCTGGCTGGCGAAGCCCGGCACGCCGGTATCGACGCCGCAATTCAGCGCGCCGCGCTTCTTGATCGTATCCACTGTGGTGCCCGGCCAGGCATTGCCCTGAGCATGGGCGGCGCCAGCCAGTGTCAACGCCACTAGCCCGGCCGCGGCCAGGCTGATGAGCCCGCGCCCCAATGGATGTGCCATGATGATCCTGTCTCCGTTGTTGCGGTCGGTGCCAAGGCTGACCGAACCGTCAGCCGGACGCAACACCGCACCGTGCGCCGATGCGGGTGCTATCCAACCCGCCCCGCCCGGCTTAACCTTCGCCTTCCCCAGAGAATGCGAGCAATTCCATGTCCTATCCTGACGTTCTTCTGTTGATCGACGGCGAGTGGATGCCGTCTGTCGCCGGCAAGTTCCTGACCGTGATGAACCCCGCCACCGGCGAGCCGGCCGGCCGCGTCGCCCACGCCGAACGCGCTCTTCTGCGCGCCAACACTCCCCCAGTCCTTTTCGATCAAGACGGAAAGGCCGTTTGCGTTCGTCAAGGCGCGGATGGGCCCGTCATCGAGCCCATGACCGCCGACACC
>JANXRT010000380.1 GCA_025356735.1 Acetobacteraceae bacterium
GGTTCCGGGGAAAAGACTTGATCTCATAGATCACACTTCGGGGCCGCATTTCGGGCGGTGTCCTTGCCGGACGGCAGATGCCAAGGTCTACAGCGTGCACTTTTGGAGCACTCGCGGTCCCTGCCCTACTGCCGTAAGCACTCATTAGATCGCCTAAAGCAATCCTTGCTGGCGTATCGATGTCATATGACATCCTGGCCCCGCCGCCGCCGCGGTGGACCCGCTGACGGCACGCGCCAGGGGCCTGGCAACCCCTTCGCAGCTGCCCACGTTTCCACAGCTTCCAGCAGCAGGTCGTGAACCTTGACCCCCCTCTCGACGGCATACAGCCTGAGAGATTTTTTGCCCACAGGATGCAGGTAGAGGACCGATGGATCGGCGGCCTCTTCAAGAGGTCGACGGCCCCTCCCCTGCCCCCCAGCGTCGTCCGCTTTCTCCGGACGACGCCGTCCTGCCGCCGCAGGCAGCTCGACGGCGGCAGGATCCTCCACCGTGAGTGATGCTGCGTAAGACACGGGCGCTGGCGCACGGCTCATGCCGACTTTTCCCGCGCCGTATGGCGGGCCGGTCCCTTGGGCCCCCTGTCCGCTGGCACAACGGCCTCGGGACCATTTGACCTAGTGGCGGCTTGGCCACGCGGCGCACTGGCCAAGCCATCATTCGGCATCCTGGCCGCCTTGCCATACGACATGCTGGCAAGAATGCCTTCCCTCTGCAACCAAGCCCAGACCTCAGCAAGCTCGGCCCTTGCTCTGCCCTCCGGCTCCCGTTCCTGCGGCGTCAGACCGCTCGCATACGCATAAGGGTATGAAATTGAGGCCGAAATTGCCGTCGGACAGACTCTTGCGCCCATCACCTCTAGGGCCTCGCGAGCCAAGGTAACAGCTCGCACACGCTTGTCCGGAGGCGATTGCCACAGGATGACTCCGGTTCGCCGCTTCTGAGCGCCCGCTACACGGAGGCTCTCTTGAACGCTTTCCAGATCCTCGGGATTCGGCCTGGTGATGATCAGGGCCGCATCTGACGCATCCAGGGCGGCATTGACCACCGGTGTTGCCGTTGGCGGCGTGTCGATGAGGACCACGTCGACGCGCCGCTTTCGGAAACTCTCGATTTGGCCCGCAACACCAGCGGGCGACACGGCGACGACCAAAGGAACTGGAATACCCGCTTTAGCCCGGCGTTGGCCCCACCGGTGACACGTCGCCTGCGGATCCGTGTCGATGATCACGACTGACAGGCCGGCTTTAAGGCATTCCACGCTGAGGCATCTGACCGCGGTAGATTTTCCAACACCACCTTTTCGGGCCAGCACACTTAGTACGACGACCATGCGACCTCATTGTCATTCTTTCAGGCAACCATAGTGCATTGGGCCATCTGGTCAAGAGACACAAAGGCCACGTGGCCCTTGTGTCATATGACAAGGAGGCGTTTCTGCGTTTAGTGGTTCAGCATGGTCTGGCGGATTGTGCCGTAAATTAGCGCATTCCGGAGCGGGTAGGGGGCCGACAGCGTCTCAATCGTCCGTCCAATCAAGTTGCATGCGAGCTCCTCGCCATCAACGGTGCGATTGGTGTAGCTGCCGGGGCATCGTCAACTTGTACGGTTGGGGTCGAACTAGTCCCGCGGGTCGGGCCAGGCACACCGAGAGTCACGCCATGCGGGCAACACCGGTGACCTCGGCCCAAGTCTGGAAGGCCTGGGCCCGGGCGGCTCGGTACTGGGCGGCGGGGAGGCGGTGGGGGCGGAGGTGGAAGAGATTGTTGAGTCCGCCGTGGGCGGAGAGGAAACGCTGGGCGTGCCTGAGTGACTTGTAGCGCTTCATCTGCCGCTCCCTCCTTCGGGTGGGCTGGTGCGAGTTCTCCGCCCGGTTGTTCAGGCCCTTATGCTTCCGGTGCTCGACGCCAGGCATGATCTCCTTCTTCGCGGCCGCGTAGCTCGGCAGCTTGTCCGTGATCATCACACGAGGCGTCCGGTTTTGCTTTCTCAGCAACTTTCTGAGCAGGCGCTTGGCCGCCGCCTTACCGCGCCGGCTCTGCACCAAGATGTCGAGCACGATCCCGTCCTGGTCCACCGCCCGCCAGAGCCAATGCTTCTTGCCGGCGATCTTCACCACGACCTCGTCCAGGTGCCACTTGTCCCCGGGCGCGGGCAGACGGCGTCGGATCCGGTGGGCGATATCCTGCCCGAACTTCAGCGCCCATTGCCGGACCGTCTCATGGCTGACCACAACGCCGCGGGCGGCGAGGATCTCATCCACGTTGCGCAGGCTCAGCGGGAACCGGAAGTAGAGCCAGACCGCGTGGCTGATGATCTCGGCCGGGAAGCGATACCCGGCGTAGCTAGGGCAATCTGGTATCGTCATCGCGCCCGGCTACCTGCCTCATCCGGCTGGCGCAAGCCGGCCAGCCGCCAAGTTGACGATGTC
>JANXRT010000386.1 GCA_025356735.1 Acetobacteraceae bacterium
CCTCCTATCAGGGTCCGCCTGCGTAGGGTCGCCAGGCTGCCATGGGGCGTCGCCAAGCGGTAAGGCAGCGGATTTTGATTCCGCCATTCGGAGGTTCGATCCCTCCCGCCCCAGCCAGGCACTTTTCCACGTAGCGGTGCCAGGGTTGAGAATGCGAAGGAAGGAATCGGCGGCGCTGCTTGCCATCTTCTGGCTCGGTGCCTGCAGCGCTGAAAATTTTGACATTCCCGGCGCCCGCGGCGATGATGCGTACTACGCGGCGCTGTTTCCCTATTATGCCGAGTTCTGCGCCCTGTCTCAGATCAAGAAGAAACCAGGGTTCGGCGCCGGTATCCGCGGCGAGATCGGCGGCCATGCGGTGTTCTACCTCAACGGCGCCTGCCGAGACGGCGGCGATGACTATCCGATCCTGCGTGTCTGTGCCGATGCACCGGCTGACCAGATGGATGGCGTCGGCATCAGCATGAACGCCCATTTCAGCAACGCCAAATGGGCCGCCATCCCGGGTCGAACCTTCTTCTTCCAGGGTGATCTGGATGCTGGCGACAGGCTGACGCGCGAGGCCTACCAGCGCACCCAGATCGAAGCCAAGCGCCGCCATATCTATGACGCGATCGATTTTCACGCCGGTGTCTTCGACGACATGCCGGCCGGCATGGCGCTGCGGGACTACAAATACGAAGTCTCGATCGCGACCGACTATGCGATCGGGTACGGCCGCGGCCGCTACTGCAACCGCATCCCGGTAACGCGCGCGCAAATGGCCCGCATGGTCGACTACCTCAACCGGCAGAATGCGCCATATCGCAACCGCGAAAAAATCTTTCATTGGAGCGTGTTCCAGGACAACTGCGTCCATCTCGCACACAACGCGCTTGCCGCCGCCGGGGTGTGGAAAGAATGGCCGACCGATCGCAACCTGCTGATCTCCATCCTCGACTTCCCGGTGCCCAAGAACGAGTTCGTCAACGTTGTCCGCCGGACCAATGATCTTTCGCTGCTGGACCCGGCCATCGCCTACCGGGATGACGCGGCCCGACGATCGCTACGGGATTTCGGCGTTTTGCCGGTTGGCCCCGGTGCCATCGCCGACGCCCACCCGCCGGTGGCGCGCAACGATGTCTATGACACCGATCTCAGGCTCATCTTCTACGACGAGCCGAACTTTGGCTCGTACCAGCGCTGGCTCGACACGATCTTCGCCACGCCAAGGTATTTTGATCTTCGCCAAAACCTTGCAAATTTTATAGACAACTATGACCGGGTGCTGACCGCCCGCCAGCCCGAGGCCCAAGGGTCTGCAACGATCGAGTCCGGCCCAGCGCTGAACTACCGATCGTTGGCCGACTTTGAAACCCGCTTCTACGCCGCCATTAAGCTGGCCCGGGCAAAGGCACGAGCCGCGCTGGATGAACTTCAAGCTGACGAAGCACCCCGCGCATGGAACTCGCATCGGAGCCAACCGTAATTCCCCGGAGAACAACCACCGGGAAAGTTGCAACCGATGTTCATGAGAATCGATCGGCTTCAGGCCGAGCTGCCGCAACCCAAAAAACCCGAGCCGAATGCCGCTGCCGCGCTGCAGGAACTGCTCGGCGGCAAATACGGCGAGATGTCGACGCTCGGCAACTACATGTTCCAGAGCTTCAACTTCCGCAACAAGACCAAGCTGCGGCCGTTCTACAGCTTGGTTTCCAGCATCTTCGCCGAGGAGCTTGGCCACGTCGAACTCGTCAGCACCGGCGTCTCGATGCTGAACTGCGGGCCTGGCAACCCAAAGGAAGACGTCGACATCTCCAAGGCGCCATTCCACGACATGCAGGACGTTCGCCTGGCCGGCAGTTTTCTGTCCAACGGCGGTGGGGCCATGCCGATGAACAGCAACGCCGCATCCTGGAACATGGATATGGTGACCACGACCGGAAACCTGATCATCGACCTGCTGCACAACTTCCACCTCGAATGCGGCGCACGCATCCACAAGCTGCGGGTCTATGAGACGATGATCGAGCCAACCGGACGCGAGGTTTGCGGTTACCTGCTGGTGCGCGGTTCGGTGCACGCCCACGCCTACGCGCTGGCGTTGAAGAAGATCACCGGCGTCGAGATCGAAAAAATGCTGCCGACCCCGAACATCAACCTCGACCGTGTGCCGGAATGTCAGAAATACCTGGCCGAGGGCAGCCATCGCCGGCTCTACCGATTCAGCCCGACGGACTACAAGGAAGCCGCTGGCATCTGGTCGAACGACGAGGTGGCACTACCCGGCGATCCGCCCGGCAATCTGGAAGTGGTCGACGGCCACCCCGAAGGCGGCAAAATCCCGGAACTCGACGGCAATTACGGCGCCTTCGCCCCGGATTATGCGCCGCAGGAGATCTTCGAGATCGCCAGCAAGCTCTACAAGATGAGCCGATAGCCAAAAGGTTGGGCTCTGCCCAAACCCGCCAGGGGTAGCGCCCCTGGACCCGCACTACTTAAGGGGATGCGCTCCGGGGCGCGTCCCTGGCGGGGTTTGGGGCAGAGCTCCATACTTACTGCTATCTACTGCCTACGGCGTCGCCTTCACGACTTGACGGCCGGACGGCGTCAGGGAAGCCTGTCGCGATGGATGGCAATCTCGAATTTATCGATAACTGCGACGTGCTGGTGATTGGTGGTGGCCCGGCGGGCGCCACCGCCGCGGCGTTGCTGGCGCAGCGCGGCCGGGATGTGGTGTTGCTGGAGAAGGACGCGCATCCGCGGTTTCACATCGGCGAGTCGCTGCTGCCGCGCAACAGCGCGGTCTTCGACCGATTGGGCGTGCGTGAGAAGGTGGCGGCGCTTGGGGTGCACAAGCCGGGCGCCGAGTTTGTGTCCGACGCCACCGGGCAGAGCGTGAACTTCGCCTTCGCGCTCGGCCTCGACCGCGAATACACCTATAGCTGGCAGGTACCCCGGGCCGAGTTCGACGCCCTGCTGTTCGCGACCGCGTCCAGCCATGGCGCCCGCGCGGTGGAAAGCTGCCGCGTCACCGAGCTTCAGCTCGCTCCCGCGGGCGGCCGGTCACAGGTGACCGCCACCGACGCGAACGGCACGGTCAGGAAATTCTCGGCGAACTTCGTTATCGACGCTTCCGGCCGGGACACTTTCCTGGCTGGGCGGCTGCGCACCAAGCGATCCGACAAGCGCAACAACACCGCCGCCCTGTTCGGCCATTTCCGCAACGTCCAGCGCCGTACCGGGGACCTTGAGGGCTACATCACCGTGCATCTGGCCGAAGATGGCTGGTTCTGGATGATCCCGTTGCCGGACGGCATCATGAGCATCGGCTTCGTAGGCTCCCAGGCGGCGTTCAAGGGCCGGGCTGGCAGTCCGCATGACCTGTTCATGGCGCGACTCGACGCCAGCCCGACGGTCAGCATCCGAATGCAAGGTGCGACGCTTGTGTCCGAGGTCACCAGCACCGGCAACTACTCCTACCGATCCGCTTCGGTCTGGGGTGAAGGTTACCTGATGATCGGCGATGCCTATGCTTTCGTCGATCCGGTATTCTCGAGCGGCGTGCTGCTGGCGATGACCACCGCCGAGCTCGGCGCCGAGATAGCCGATACCTGGCTCGACAATCCGGCTGCCGGCCGGGCGCTTGCCAGGAAGATGGACCGCGACGTGCGTCAGGCGATCGCCCGCATCAGCTGGCTGATCTACCGCATCAACACGCCGGCACTTCGAAAGCTGTTCATGGCGCCGCGCAACATCCTTCGCATGCGCGATGGCTTGGTCAGCCTGCTCGCCGGCAACCTGCGTGGCAGCTGGCGTCTGGCTGTGCCGGTGCTGGCGTTCAAGTCCATCTACCATGCGACTTCGTTGTGGATGTGGCTTGGCTCCCGCCGTACAGGATAGCAGGGCTGTCCGTCGCCACTCACGCTTGCCTACCGGCCGTGCTCGTCCTAACTCACTGCCCATGAGCACCGAACCCCATTCCTCGTCCCAGACGCACCATGCCGAGACAGCGGAGGGCATGGATGACATCCAGCCCGAAACGCCGGAACAGGTGATGCAGGCGGCGATCTCGCGCATCGCCGAATTGGAGGCCGAGGCATCGGACATGCGCGACCGCTGGATGCGCGCCGAGGCCGAAACCGCCAATGTGCGCGCCCGTGCCCGGCGCGACGTCGACGAGGCGAGGCAATATGCGGTGCAGAAGTTCGCGACAGACGTGGTCGAGGGCGCCGATAACCTGCGCCGCGGCCTGGACAGCCTGCCACCGCAGACCGCGGACGAGCCGGCCATCGTCACCCGGCTGCGAGAAGGCTTCGAGGGCGTGGAGCGCAGTTTTATCGGCTTGCTGGAACGCAACGGCATCAAGAAATCCGATCCGACCGGCGCGTTGTTCGACCCCAACCTGCACCAGGCAATGTCCGAGCAGCCGAGCGCCGAGCATCGGCCCGGCACCGTGCTGCAAGCCTGGACCTCAGCCTGGACGCTGAATGGCCGGTTGCTTCGCCCGGCGATGGTGGTGGTTGCCGCGAGCCCGGAGGCGGACATTCGAAATCTCGACGAAACTGCCTGAGTGCCTGTAAAAGATGCATCCTGGGTCTTGCCCAGGAACCCTTCGGTCCACACATCAAAATGCATTCCAAACCCTAGGGACGCCGTCGGTGCTTCGGGCCATCGGCTTCCGCTGAAAGGAAAAGACGAATGAGCAAGGTCATCGGTATCGACCTCGGTACTACCAATTCCTGTGTCGCCATCATGGAAGGCAAGGATATCCGGGTCATTGAGAACGCCGAGGGTGCGCGTACCACGCCCTCGATGGTCGCGTTCTCTGACAGCGGTGAGCGCTTGGTCGGCCAGTCCGCCAAGCGTCAGGCCGTTACCAACCCGACCAACACCCTGTATGCCGTCAAGCGCCTGATCGGCCGTCGGTTCGACGACCCGCTGGTCGGCAAGGACAAGGGCTTGGTACCGTTCGCCATCGTGCGTGGCGACAATGGCGATGCGTGGGTTGAGGCGCGCAGCGAAAAGTATTCACCCTCTCAGGTCAGCGCCTTCGTGCTCGGCAAGATGAAGGAAACGGCGGAAGCCTATCTCGGCGAGACCGTCTCTCAGGCCGTAATCACCGTCCCCGCTTACTTCAACGACGCTCAGCGGCAGG
>JANXRT010000421.1 GCA_025356735.1 Acetobacteraceae bacterium
AGCACCGGCTCGACCAGCCGGTCCAGCCAGTCCTGTCGCACCGCCAGATAGTGGCTTGGACCGGCCGCGGTGGTGGCGCTCATAGATTTCCCCCGTATTTTTAACGTTGCGCCATCGTTGCCCGGCCCGCAGAAGCCCGCAAGCCCAGGCTTTAAGAAGGGTCCTCTGGGTTAAACCAGGTGTCGCCGGTCCAGCCGTGCTCGTCGTAGTCGGCCATGCACCGATCCACCAGGTCGGTCATGCCCTTCATCTGGCCGCCCTTCTCGGCGCCGGTCAGCGCCTGGATGCGAACATCCTCCCAGCCGCCGGCGTAGTTGCGCTCATACAATTCATGTCGGCCGCCGAACTCGGTGCCGACCGCGTCCCACAGCAGCTTCATCATCTTGATGCGCTCGACATGGTCGATGCCGTGCGAACCGCGGACATACTGCTTCAGGTACGGCGCGATCTCGGGATTGCGGAGGTCCTTGACCGAGGACGGCAGGTAGATCAGCGCCGAGGTCACGGTGCGCTCGACGATCTCCTTGATCCGCGGGTAGCAGTCCGGCGCGAACACCCGGTAGGACAAGGCCGCCTGCCGGTTCGGCGCCACCGCATCGCCCTTCCACGGGTCCGGGTTGTGCGCCATCGTGTTCGACAGCGACCAGAACAGATGCCGCCAGGCCACCACCTCGCCGAGCATCGCCTGGTTGCCGCGCGCCTCGTCGCCGCCGGTGGCGCGCAACGCCTTGGCCAGCAGGCCGCAGATGAAGTCCAGCTTCACCGCGAAACGCGTGCAGCCCTGGAACAGGAAGCCGTTGAGAAAGCCCGATGCGGGAAAGAAGTTCAGGATGCGCGCCGGATCGCGGTAGATCAGCACGTCCTCCCACGGGATGAAGACGCGGTCGAGCACGAAGATCGCGTCGTTCTCGTCGAACCGCGAGGATAGCGGATAGTCGAACGGCGAGCCGTTCCTCTGCGCCGCCTGCTCGTAGGAGGTGCGGCAGAACAATTTCAAGCCGGGCGCGTCGATCGGCACGATGAACATCAACGACATGTCGAGGTCCTCGGTCGCGGTCTTCGACGTCTGGCCCATGAAGTTGTAGTGCGTCAGCGCCGCCGAGGTCGCGACCACCTTTGCGCCCGAGACGATGATGCCGCCGGCGACCTCCTGATCGACCGAGACATAGACATCCTTGACCTGCTCGGCCGGCTTGTGGCGGTCGATCGGCGGATTGACGATGGCGTGGTTCATGAACGGCACCGTCTCCTGCGCCCGCTTGTACCAGCGCCGCGCGTTGTCGGCGTAGGGGCCGTAATACTCCGGGTTGGCGCCGAGCGTGTTGGAGAACGCCGCCTTGTAGTCCGGCGTGCGGCCCATCCAGCCATAGGTCATGCGCGACCACTCGGCGATGGCGGCCTGGGCGCCGATCAGGTCCTCGCGGGAACGCGCGACGCGGAAGAACTTGTGGGTATAGCCGCCGGAGCCGGTGTCGGTCGGGCAGGTCAGGATGTCTTTCCGGGCCGGATCGTGTAGCGCGTCGTACAGCCTGGCGATCGAGCGCACCGAGTTGCGGAACGCCGGATGGAGGGTAACGTCGGCGACTCGCTCGCCGTCGATATAGACGCAGCGGCCGTCGCGCAGGCTGGCGATGTACTCGGCGCCATTATAGGGCCGGGCGACGCCGCCGATCGCGTCCTCGGGCTTCATCCGCACGACATCCATCTTTTCCCCCTTTGTCGCAGGCGGAGCAAAGGCTGCCCGTTCCTTGGGCGGCGGTCAAAGTCATTGTCGGCCCCGATTGCGCGGCGCTTGAGGTCTGCTACGTTTTGGCCGCAACCGGCGCCGATGCGTCAGGCAATGAAAATCGGAGGGCTTCTTGACCAAGATCACATTCCCCGTCGAGGCGACGCACATCAAGATGTTCGCGGCCTCGCTGTTCGACGAGAACCCGGTCTATCAGGGCGGTTCCAAGGAACTCGGCGTGGTCGCCCCGCCGACCTTCCCGCAGGCGGTGGCGCAGTTCGATCCGGAATACTTCCTGCGCCCGAAGCCCGGCGAGGCATGGTTCGGCTCCGCCAAGGGTCCGAGCGGCGTCGAGGGCAAGGCATCGTCGTCGGGCGGGCTGCACGCCGAGCAGCATTTCGAATACCACCGCAACCTCGTCGCCGGCGACGTGCTGACGGTCGAGACCATGCCCGGCAAGACCTGGGAGAAGGAAAGCAAGCGCGCGGGGAAGCTGATGTTCAGCGAGCGCATCACCGAATACCGCGACCAGAAGGGCGAGCTGGTGATCACCGCCCGCAGCGTCGGCGTGCGCACCGAGCGCCCCGTGGCCCAAGGTTGAGGATAGCGACATGACACTCAAGGCAAGCGAGCTGAAGGTCGGCGCTACCCACAAGGAACGGGTGGCGAGCAACCTGTCGCGCACTCAGCTGGTGCAGTACGCGGGCGCATCGGGCGACTACAACCCGCTGCACACCGACGAGGTCTATACCACCCAGGTCGCCGGCTACCCGAGCGTGTTCGCCCACGGCATGCTGACAATGGGCCTGACCGGCAAGATGCTGACCAACTTCGTCGGCGACGGCACCCTGACCAAGTTCGGTGTCCGCTTCACCAACCAGGTCTGGCCCGGCGACACGCTGGACAGCACGGCGACGGTGACGGCGATCCGCGAGGAGGGCGGCCACAAGCTGGTCGACCTCACGGTCTCGACGGTCAACCAGGACGGCAAGGAAGTCGTCAGCGGCACGGCGACCGCCAAGCTCGATTGATCGTATGCGGGGCGGGGAAGGTCCTGCCCCGCGGCTCAGCGGTGTCGTTTGCGCAAGGTGGCCAGCATTTCGTCGGTGACCTCGGACGGCGAGCAAAGCGCGCGCTTGTGACTGGCGAGCACGGCCACCCGGCCGTGACAGGCCCGGCCTCGGCTGTCGGTGGCTTGATCCGGACAGGCACAAGCGCCATGAAAAGGGGCTTGGCTGTCATGCAGGATACGCTGACGTAGCCGGTCGTCCGATAGGCGTTGCAGCGCCTGTGGAGCGGCATGAGGCAGGTTGTCGTCATGCGGCAGGGATTGCGGATGAGCCACAGGGGTGGTCAGCAGGAGGCCAGCTAGGATGAAGCTTATCTGTGCTGCCGCTGAACGGCCCACAAGAATAGGCAATTGATGCCTTAGCATCATGGCAGATTGAAATTGGCTAAAACGAGACATACCGCCATGCAAAGATGAAGCGGCTTCGTGATCCAGGCTCAATGCCGCTCTACCATGCGATGACGGATCATCAGAACACGGAAGCCGGGATGGACAGGTAGGCAATCCTCTTCATCTCCTTCCGCCCGCGAGCAACTGAATCGAGGATCAACCCGCAGGAGAAGCTCAGGAACGACAGCAGCATGAGACCGGTGGCCAACACCGCGGTCGGCAGCCGCAGCACGAGACCGGTGCGCATGAATTCGGTGAACACGGGCACGGTCAGAGCCAGGCTCGCCAGCAGCAGCACCAGTCCGGACAGAAAGAAGAACTGCAGCGGACGCTCCTCCTTAACCAGCACCATGATCGTGCGAAGTATGCGGAACCCATCCGAGAAGGTGTTGAGCTTGGACACCGACCCGGCCTGGCGGTCGCGGTAGGCCGTCGGCAACTCGCCGATCGGCATCTTCAGTTCCAGCGCGTGAACGGTGAACTCGGTCTCCGTCTCGAACCCGGCGGACAAAGCGGGAAACGACTTCACGAACCGGCGGCTGAACACCCGATAGCCCGACAGCATGTCGCTGACGCGGTTGCCGAATATCAGGCCAACCATGCCGGTCAGCATCCGGTTGCCCAGCACGTGGCCACGCCGATACGCGGCGGTGATCTCGGTGACGCGGGTGCCGGTGACCATATCCAGCCTGTCGCGTAGCAAAAGAGTTACCATCTCGGGAGCGCTCGTCGCGTCGTAGGTGCCGTCACCGTCCACCAGAACGAATATGTCGGCTTCCACATCGGCGAAGGCCCGGCGGATCACGTTGCCCTTGCCCTGCAGCCGCTCCGTGCAGACCTGCGCGCCGGCGGCGCGTGCGATCGCCCCGGTGTCGTCGCCGGAGTTGTTGTCGAACACGTAGATCTCCGCGCGAGGCAGCGCCGCGCGAAAGTCGGACACCACGCGCCCGATCGCCACTGACTCGTTATAGCAAGGGATCAGCACGGCCAGCCGAGGCGAAAGTGCCTGACGCCGCCTAAAGCCTTCGTCATACCGGCTTGTCGGCTTGACGCTGAGGGTTTCAATCTCGTCCATTATTACCCGGCCTCCCACCGGCGGTGCAGCCATCCAAACCAGCGCCGATGGATTTGCGACAGATCAGTACTGCGCATGGCGACCCTCGCCCACGAGCAGAAACAGGTTGGAGCTGAAGGGTCCGAGGCGGATGCCCGTCATTCCGATCCGAACCGACTTTCCGGCTGGCACGTCGATACTGAGTTGCCGGAGACGCCGGCGCGTCATCAAGATCAGGTTGGCCTCTTCCGCCCATTCCTGTTTTGCCAGCAGCCGACACGCAACACCGAAGGAGGAGTCCCGCCAATGCAGCACGGGAATTCCCGTGTGATGTTCAACGGGGAAAAAGCGATGGGGCACGGTGATGAAGGCAGTGCGGCCGACGCGCACCAGTTCCTCGACAAACCGCGACTGGGCCGCGGGGCTGCCGACATGTTCCAGCACCGCATTGCTGGTGACGATATCGAACTGTCCGGTCTCGAAAGGCAATGGGCTATCCGGTTCGATCTGCCGATAGGCGACCTGCGGAAACTCGGCCTGGAACTCGTGGGCGACGCCGAGGCCGACTGCGGTCACGCGATGCAGATCCGGATACTTCCGCTCGATCAGATTGGCGGCGATGCCGACGACGTCGGAGACTCCGACATCCAGGATCGTGCTCTCCGGCGTTGGGCACGTATGCCGAACGAAATCGCGGTAAATGCCGTCTCGGGCGGCCAGAACAAGTCGCTCGGCTATCGAATTCGGCTTGGCGACTTGATAATAGCGCTGATCAACAAGCTCCCCGGTGACCATCTTGCTTCTCCGTGTCCAGCTAGCCGTCGGTCGGCGGCCAATCGGTCATCGTTGCCATCGACGTAATGTTAGACCCGACGAGTGGGCGGGATCAATTTCAATTGATCCACAATATCAATTTGCACGTTCCAGAGAAAGGACAATTTTACGTCGTTCGCCGGCTGTTAGGCCTTGGCGTGTCTCGGCCGGGCCGACTGGAACTTCTTGGGCCGCTGGTCGTCGCGCCGAAAGGGGCGCGCGTCTGGCCGGGCTGGGCCGGCGGCGTCGCCGGGGGCACCCGTCGCCTCGATCGCGACTTCGGCCTCGACCTGCTGCGACAGCGCGACGGTAAAGCCCGCAACCGCCGACGCCGCGATCTCGAACTTGGTCTCGCGATCGAAGATGCGGATCGCGCCGATGTCCTGCTTGGTCAGGTTGCCCAACCGGCAGATCAGCGGAAGTATCCATTTCGGATCGGCATTGGCATGGCGGCCAACGGGGATGCGGAACCAGCTGGTGTTGCCGAGCTCGGCCCGGCGATCGCGCGGCGGTCGCGGCGTCTCCGCCCGCCCGTAGCTGCCCTGCGGAACCGCCGGCGCCGCGCCGAAAATCTCGGTCGGCGCCGGCAGGCGGGAGCGGTGCAGGCGGATCAGCGCGGCGGCGATGTCCTCCGCGTCGCGCCCGGCCAGCAGCAGCCGCGCCAGGGTCAAATCGGCAGGGCTGGCGGGCTCGGTCAGGATCGGGTCGGTCAGCAGATGGTCCTGGTCGCGCGCGCGGATCGCGTCGGCGCTCGGCGGTCCGCCCCAACTCGCGGTCAGCCCGGCAAAGGAAATCAGCTGCTCGGCGCGCTTGCGGCGGCTGTGCGGCACCATCAGCACGCAGACGCCCTTGCGCCCAGCCCGGCCGGTGCGCCCGCTCCTATGCAGCAGGGTCTCGCGGTCGGTCGGCAGGTCGGCGTGCACGACCAGGTTGAGGTCGGGCAGATCGAGCCCGCGCGCGGCGACGTCGGTCGCGACGCAAACCCGTGCGCGGCCGTCGCGCAACGATTGCAGCGCCGTGTTGCGCTCCTGCTGGCTGAGCTCGCCCGATAGGCACACGGCATCGAAGCCGCGCGTCACCAGCGTCGCGTGCAGGGTGCGGACGGCATCCCGCGTCGCGCAGAACACCAGCGCGGCGCGGGCGTCCTCAAAGCGCAGCACGTTGACCAGCGCGCCGTCGAGTTCGTTCGGCGCGATGCGGATGGCGCGGTACTCGATGTCGGCATGCGGCTTGTCGTGGGCGATGGTGTCGATGCGCAGCGCGTCGCGCTGGTAGCGGCGGGCCAGGCTGGCGATGTCGCGCGCGATGGTGGCCGAGAACATCAGCGTGCGGCGCTCGGCCGGCGTGGTCTCCAGGATGAATTCGAGGTCCTCGCGGAAGCCCATGTCGAGCATCTCGTCGGCCTCGTCCAGCACCAGCACGCGCAACGCGGAGACATCCAGCTGCCGGCGTTCGATATGGTCGCGCAGCCGGCCTGGCGTGCCGACGACGATGTGGCAGCCACCCTCCAGCTGGCGCTGCTCGCGCCGCGCGTCCATGCCGCCGATGCAGGCGACGATGCGCGCACCGGTCTCGGCATACAGCCAGGCAAGCTCGCCATGGACCTGCATCGCGAGTTCGCGGGTCGGCGCCACGATCAGGGCCTGAGGCAGGGCGGCGCGCGCAAAGCGCTCTGCGTCGCCGAGCAGGTTGGGGGCGAAGGACAGGCCGTAGGCGACCGTCTTGCCCGAGCCGGTCTGGGCGGAAACCAGCAGGTCACGGCCGGCGGCGTCGGGTGCCAGCACCGCGGACTGGACGGAGGTCGGTTGCGTATAGTCGCGCGCGATCAGGGCGCGGGAAAGCGCGGGGTGGATGTCGGGGAAATTCATGCGGCCTATGTGGCACCGCAAGGGAAGAAAGGCCAGGGGCTCTGCCCCTAGACCCCGCC
>JANXRT010000472.1 GCA_025356735.1 Acetobacteraceae bacterium
GGCTTCATCGCGGCCAGGCTCTGTCGGATGATCTTGACGCTCTCGCGCATCTCGGCGATCCGCATCAGGTAGCGATCGTAACAGTCGCCGTTGCGGCCGATCGGGATGTCGAACTGGACCTCGGCGTATTTGTCGTAGGGCTGCGACCGGCGCAGATCCCACGGCACGCCGGAGGCGCGCAGGCAGGGTCCCGTGAAGCCCCAGGCCAGCGCCGCCTCGGCCGACATCACGCCGATATCGACGGTGCGCTGCTTCCAGATCCGGTTGGCGGTGAGCAGGCCTTCCAGGTCGTCGATGAATTTCGGGAAGGTTTCGGACCAGGCGAGGATACGGTCCTCCAACCCGGCCGGCAGGTCCTTGGAGACGCCTCCCGGTCGGAAATAATTTGCGTGCAGACGGGCGCCGGAGGCGGCCTCGTGGAACTCCATCAGCTTCTCACGCTCCTCGAAGCCCCACAGGCTCGGCGTGATGGCGCCGACGTCGAGCGCGAAGGTGGTGAGGTTGAGCAGGTGGTTGAGGATGCGGGTGACCTCGGCGAACATAGTGCGGATCCACTGGCCGCGCTCGGGCACCGTGATGCCGAGCAGCTTCTCGGTGGCCAGCGCGAAGCCGTGCTCCATGCACATCGGCGAGACGTAATCGAGCCGGTCGAAATACGGCACCGCCTGGATGTAGGTCTTGTACTCGATCAGTTTTTCAGTGCCGCGATGCAAGAGGCCGATATGGGGGTCGGCGCGCTCGACGACCTCGCCGTCCATTTCCAGGATCAGGCGCAAAACGCCGTGCGCCGCGGGGTGCTGCGGGCCGAAATTGAGCGCGTGGCTGTCGATCTCGACAGTACGGGTGGGTCTGGTCTCGTTGGCAACGATCTCGCTCATGGCTTGTCGGCCCTCAGGCTTGCGGCGCGGTCGGCCTTGGTTTCGGCGGCGCGCTCGGTAAACACCTTCTCGTCGCCCGGCAGCGTGGTCATCGCTTCCCAGGGAGAGACAAAGTCGAAATTCCGGAAATCCTGGGTCAGCCTGACCCGGTCGTAGACCACTGCCTTGCGGTCCTCGTCGTAGCGCACCTCGACATAGCCGGTAAGCGGGAAGTCCTTGCGCAGCGGATGCCCCTCGAAGCCGTAATCGGTGAGGATGCGGCGCAGATCCGGCTGGCCGGAGAAGATGATGCCGAACAGGTCCCAGGCCTCACGCTCCCACCATGTCGAAACCGGCCAGACGGTCCAGACCGAGGGCACCGGCAATGATTCGTCGGTGGTGGCGACGACGCGGAGCCGGTGGTTCAGAGACACCGAAAGCAGGTTGTAGACGACGTCGAAGCGCTGCTCGCGCTGCGGCCAATCAACGCCGCAGATGTCCATGACCTGCTCGAAGGCGAACCGCGGATCGTCGCGCAGGGTCATCATCAGGTCAAAGATCGCAGTGCGATCGGCATCAGCAATGATCTCGCCCTTCTCGATGCGCACGTCACGCACCCCAGGCAGGGTGCGGACATCCATCGCCAGAAGCTCAAGCGCGGTGGGTGGCGCGGGCGGCGCGACCTCAGCGACAGCGATATCGTCAGCCACGGAGGATGGTCCCGGTGCGACGAATCTTCTTCTGCAGCTGCATGATGCCGTAAACCAGCGCCTCGGCCGTCGGCGGACAACCGGGAACGTAGATATCGACGGGAACGACACGGTCGCAGCCGCGCACCACGGAGTAGGAATAGTGATAGTAGCCGCCGCCATTGGCGCAGCTGCCCATGCTGATCACCCAGCGCGGTTCCGACATCTGGTCGTAACCCTTGCGCAGCGCGGGGGCCATCTTGTTGGTCAGCGTGCCGGCGACGATCATCACATCCGACTGGCGTGGCGAGCCGCGCGGAATGACGCCGAGCCGGTCAAGGTCGTAGCGCGGCATGTAGGCATGGATCATCTCGACCGCGCAGCAGGCGAGGCCAAAGGTCATCGGCCACAGGCTGCCGGTGCGCGCCCAGTTGACCAGCTTGTCGAGGTTGGCGACGACGAAGCCTTTGTCGGCGATGGCACCGGTGATGCCGCCGATGACGGCATCCTGGCCGGGGCCGGGCGGCAGCGCCTCGCGATTCCAGGCGACCGGATCGGCACCCAACGGCAGGGTGGCGGAGGCACTCATGAGGTCAACTCCA
>JANXRT010000488.1 GCA_025356735.1 Acetobacteraceae bacterium
AATCCAGCACCGACGAGGTCTGGTTGCGCCCCTCCGCCTTGTTGGCGACCAGCAGCACCGGCCGGTTCTGGCGCCGCAGCCAGTTGGCGAAATGCTCGTCCGCCGGCGTCAGCCCATCGCGCGCATCGACCACGAACACCACCAGGTCGGCCTCGGTCACGGCGGTCGCGGACGAGGCGCGCATCCTTCCGGCCAGCGTTTCGGGGGCGGACTCCTCAAGCCCGGCGGTGTCGATCAGCCGCACCCGGCGGCCGCGCAGCATCGCCTCGGCCTCCTTGCGGTCGCGGGTGACGCCGGGCGTGTCGGCGACTAGCGCTGCCCGCTTGCCGGCGAGCCGGTTGAACAGGGTCGATTTGCCGACATTGGGCCGGCCGGCGATGACTACGGTGGGGAGCATGGGGACGCCTTGTAGCAGGAATAAGCAGGGGGCTCTGCCCCAGACCCCGCCCCGCCTACAAGCATTGGGATAGCGTCCTGGAGCGCATCCGTTTAGCTCAGGGCTATTTCGAAGCCTCGCTGGGTGGCGGGGCGAGCCATTAGCTGGTCGTACCAGCGCTTTACATTCACAAAGCCGGCCAGATCGACCTGGTGGCGCTCATGGCGCCAGGCCCAGCCCAGGATGGCGAAGTCGGCGACCGAAATGTCGCCCGCCACGTACTCGACCAACGCCAGCCGACGATCCAGCACACCATACAGCCGCTCCGTCTCCTTCTTGTAGCGCGCCAGGCCATATTTCTGATCGGTAGCGTTTTCAACGCCGAGAAAATGGTGCACCTGACCGGGCATCGGGCCGAACCCGCCCATCTGCCACATCAGCCATTCCAGCACCGGAACCCTGGCACGCAGATCGACGGGCAGAAACTTCCCGGTCTTCTCGCCAAGATACAGCAGGATCGCACCCGACTCGAAAACGCTGATCGGGCCGCCCGGCCCATCGGGGTCAACAATCGCGGGAATGCGGTTGTTCGGGCTGATCTTCAGGAACTCCGGCCTGAACTGCTCGTCCTTGCTGATATTGACGGGGTGGACGCTGTAGGCCAGCCCCATCTCCTCCAGCGCCACGCTGATCTTTCGCCCGTTCGGGGTATTCCAGGTGTGCAGCTCGATGGTCATGCTTTTTCCTTTGCCAGCTTTGCCTTGAGCGCCTCGTTGACCAAGGCAGGGTTGGCGCGGCCCTGGGTCGCCTTCATCACCTGACCGACGAAGAAGGCAAAAAGCTTGTCCTTGCCGGCGAGGTACTGCCTCAGCATATCGGGATTGGCCGCCAGCGCCGCGTCGATCGCGGTATCGATCGCCTCGGTGTCGGTGACCTGTCGCAGGCCTTTCTTCTCGACGATGGTGGCGGCATCCTCGCCGGTCTCGACCATCGCCTCAAAAACGTCCTTGGCGATACGGCCGTTGATCGTCTTGTCTGCCAGCAGGTCGAGCAGCCCGCCCAGGGAGGCCGCCGATACCGGGCTGTCGGCGATGCCGCGGCCGGTCTTGTTGAGCGCGCCGAACAGGTCGCCGGTGATGTAGTTGGCGGCCAGCCGGTAATCGCGGCCCTTGGCCACGCTTTCGAAAAAATCGGCGATCGCCTGCTCGGCGACCAGCACGCCGGCATCATACACCGGCAGCCCATACTCGGCGACGAACCTCGCCTTCTTGGCGTCGGGCAACTCCGGCAGCTCCGACCGCAATCGCTCGATCCACGCCTCGTCCAGCACCAGCGGCAGCAAATCGGGATCGGGGAAATACCGGTAGTCGTGCGCGTCTTCCTTGCTGCGCATCGATCGGGTGGTGCCGCGCGCCACGTCGAACAGCCGGGTCTCCTGATCGACGCTGCCGCCGCTCTCGAAAACCTCGATCTGGCGCCGCGCTTCGGCCTCCACCGCCAGCATGACGAACCGCACCGAGTTGACGTTCTTGACCTCGCACCGCGTCCGCAACACCTCGCCGGCCTTACGAACCGACACGTTCACGTCGGCCCGCAACGACCCCTCCTCCATGTTCCCATCACAAGTCCCGAGATACCGCAGGATCGACCGCAGCTTCTTGACATACGCCCCGGCCTCCTCCGGCGAACGAATATCCGGCTCGCTGACAATCTCCATCAGCGCCACCCCCGACCGGTTCAGATCGATGAACGACTTTGTCGGATGCTGGTCATGCAACGACTTCCCGGCATCCTGCTCCAGATGCAGCCGCGTGATCCCGATATGCTTGGTCGTCCCATCGGCCAGCTCGATCTCAACCACCCCGCGGCCAACAATGGGATGCTCGAACTGGCTGATCTGATACCCCTGCGGCAGATCGGCATAAAAATAGTTCTTCCGGTCGAACCGGCTGACCAG
>JANXRT010000371.1 GCA_025356735.1 Acetobacteraceae bacterium
GTGATCGAGCGCGTGCTGGTCACGCTGCTGGCCGGCGGGCATTGCCTGCTGGTCGGCGTCCCGGGCCTCGCCAAGACCCTCCTCGTCGAGACCCTCGGCGCGGTCATGGGGCTGCAAACCAACCGCGTCCAGTTCACCCCCGACCTGATGCCCGCCGACATCACCGGCAGCGAGGTGCTGGACGACATCGACGGCAGGCGCAGCTTCCGGTTTATCAAGGGCCCCGTTTTCTGTCAGCTGCTGATGGCCGACGAGATCAACCGTGCCAGCCCGCGCACCCAGTCGGCGCTGCTGCAGGCGATGCAGGAGGGTCGGGTCGCGATCGGCGGCATCGAGCACGCGCTGCCACGGCCGTTTCATGTGCTGGCGACGCAGAACCCGATCGAGCAGGAGGGCACCTATCCGCTGCCCGAGGCCCAGCTTGATCGTTTCTTGCTCGAGATCAACGTGACCTACCCCGATCTCGACGCCGAGCGCACCATGTTGCTGGCGACCACGGGCGCCGAGCAGCCCAGGCCGCAGGCGGTAATGGGTGCCGGCGAGCTGATGGCCGCCCAGGCGCTGATCCGCCGCGTGCCGGTCGGCGAGAAGGTCGTCGAGGCGATCCTCGATATCGTGCGCGCCGGCAGGCCGGAGATCACCAACGACGAGCAGATCGCGCGCCATGTCGCCTGGGGTCCAGGGCCGCGCGCGGCGCAGGCGCTGATGCTGGCCTGCCGCGCCCGCGCGCTGCTCGACGGGCGGCTGGCGCCCAGCGTGGACGACGTGGCGGCGCTGGCGCGGCCGGTGCTGCGCCACCGCATGGCGCTGAACTTCTCCGCCCGCGCCGACGGCATGCAGCTGACGACCGTGATCGACCGGCTGGTCGAGCGGCTTGGCTGATCGGGCCAACTCCGGTCCGGACATCACGGCCGCGTCGGCTAGACGCGCGGAGGCGCTCGGCGCGCGGCTGCCGCCCTTGCTGGTCGAGGCGCAGCGGGTCGCGGCAACGGTTGCCCAGGGCGTGCATGGCCGCCGCCGCGTCGGCCAGGGCGAGAGTTTCTGGCAGTTCCGGCCTTTTATCCAGGGCGATTCGATAACCCGCATCGACTGGCGCCAATCCGCCAAGTCCGACCGCGCCTTCGTGCGGGAAACCGAGTGGGAGGCAGCACAAACCGTTTTCCTGTGGCGCGATCCCTCGGCCGCGATGCGCTGGCGCTCGCCCGGCGCCGCTACCGACAAGCATGCCCGCGCCGGGCTGCTGCTGCTCGCCCTGGCGGCGCTGCTGCTGCGCGGCGGCGAGCGGGTCGGCCTGGCCGGCCGCCGCCCGGTTTCAGGGCGCATCGGGCTCGATGCCATCGCCGACATCCTGGCCCGCGACGCGCCCGACGATACCTGGCCGCAGTCCGCCACCCTGCCGCGCCATGCCAAGCTGGTGCTGATCGGCGATTTCCTGGCGCCGGCAGACGAGACCCACCGCCGGATCGCGGCGTTTGCCGCGGTCCCGGTCACCGGCCACCTGCTGCAGGTGCTAGACCCGGCCGAGGCCACCCTGCCGTTCGATGGCCGTGTCCGGTTTCGTGGCCTTTCCTCGACGACGGCCGACGAGATGCTGGTACCCCGGGTTGCCGACATCCGGCAGGAATATCTCAGGCGCCTGGCAGACCACCAGGCCGCGCTGGCGGCGCTGAGCGCCGCCGCCGGGTTCAGCTTCGCCGTGCACCACACCGACCGTCCGCCCGAAGTGGCGCTGCTGGGGCTGTACACCGCGTTGGCCGTCAAGTGACCAGGTGCCGATGATCCCGCTGTTCGGCACCAACCTGCTCTTCACCGCCCCCTGGGTGCTGTCGGCATTGGCCGTTCTGCCGGTTCTATGGTGGCTGCTGCGCGTCACCCCGCCGGCACCGCGAACCGAGATCTTCCCGGCGATCCGCCTGCTGCGGGGCCTGTTCTCGCGGGAGGAGACGCCGGCCCGCACGCCGCTTTGGCTGCTCGTGCTGCGGCTTCTGGCTGCCGGGCTGGTGATCGTGGCACTCGCCGGCCCGGTGCTCGACGCGCCCGAGAAGTTCGCCGGCAGCGGCCCGGTGCTGCTGGTTATCGACAATGGCTGGGCCAGTGCCGCGGATTTCTCGCGAGTGACGCAAGCCGCGTCCAACCTGCTGGACCGGCTGGAGCGCGAGGGCTGCGAGGTCGCGTTGCTGGCGACCGCAGCCGACGCCGCCGGCGCGAAGCCGGTGGCGACGCCGCCGATGCCGGCGGCGTTGCTGCGCGCGGCGGTGGCCGCCCTGATGCCGCACCCGTGGGCGCCGGACCGCGCCGCCTCGGCTGCGGCCTTGCGTGGCTGGCGCCATCCCGGCGCCGCGGTGATCTATCTCGGTGATGGGCTGACGGATGGCGCCGACCACGATGAATTCGCCGCGGCGATGGAAGCGGCCGGCAGCGTCACGCAGCTTGGCGGCGACACGCCGCCGACCCGGCTGCTGCTGCCGCCCCGCCTCGATGCCGACCGTCTTTTCGCCCGGCTGGCGCAAACCCCGCAGCCCGTCGCCGGCACGGCTTCGGTGCTGGCGCAGAGCGGCGACGGGCGGACGCTGTCGCGGGTCAGGCTCGAACTTCCCGCCGGCGCCGTCGCCGCCGAGGCCGCCATCGACCTGCCGCCGGAACTGCGCAACCGGCTCAATCGGCTGGTTCTGGAGGGGCCGCCCTCGGCCGGCTCCGTTGTCCTGCTCGACGAGCGCTGGCGCCGCCGGCCGGTCGGGCTGCTGGCGTCCGGCCAGGCCGCGGTCGCTGCTGGCGGCGGCGAACGGCCGCTGACCGGACCGTTGTTCTTCCTTCGCCGCGCCTTGGCCCCCTATACCGAGCTGCGGGAGGGTTCCCTCTCCCAGCTGCTGTCGCGTGAGCTTTCGGTGCTCATCCTGGCCGACCAGCCGGTGACCGATCTGCAGGACCGTGCGGCCTTGCTGGCCTGGGTGCGGCATGGCGGGCTGCTGGTGCGCTTCGCCGGGCCGATGATGGCCGAGCCGCCGTCCGAACCCGCGACGGGGGCGGGCGCAACGGGGGCGGGCGCAACGGGGGCGGGCAGCGCCGTCGCGCCCGCGGACGATCCGCTGCTGCCGGTTTCGCTGCTGGCCGGCGAGCGCGCACTCGGCGGCGCCCTGTCCTGGAGCGAGCCGGCCGTGTTGGCACCCTTCCCGCCAACCTCGCCGTTCGCCGGGCTGGCGGTTCCCGCCGAGGTTCGCGTCAGCCGCCAAGTGCTGGCCGAACCCTCCGCCGGGCTGACGGCGCGAGCCTGGGCGACGCTCGCCGACGGCACGCCGCTGGTGACGGAAGCAGGCCGCGGCGCCGGCCGGGTCGTGCTGTTCCACGTCACCGCCAACGCCGACTGGTCGAACCTGCCGCTGTCAGGCCTGTTCGTCGACATGCTGCGCCGGCTGGTCCAGCTCTCCGCCGGCATTGCCGACACCGCCGGCGATGCGCTGCTGGCACCGGCCACCATCCTCGACGGCTACGGCGTGCTCGGGCCGCCGTCAGTCGCTGCCACCGGCCTTGTCGCCAAGGATCTTGCGATGGCCGCGTCGCCCGCCCACCCGCCCGGGCTGTACGGGCCGGAGAATGGCCGCCGCGCGAAGAACCTCGGCGCCGTGACGCCGGCGCCCGAGGCTGCGACCCCGATCAAGGGTGCCACCTCGGCGCCGCTGGCCGGGGCGGCGCCGGAACGCCCGATCGGCCCATGGCTGCTCGCCGCCGCCGTGGTGCTGCTGGTTGCGGATGTCTTTGCCTCGCTCGCCCTGCGCGGCCTGTTTTTGCGCCGCCGCGCGGCGTCGGCCGGGATGCTGCTCGCCGTTCTGGCCGCCGTTCCGGTGCTGGCGGCACCCGCCTGGGCGCAGCCACGCCCGGCGCAAAGGATCTCGATCGCCTTGGAAAATCCGGCTCTCGCCACCCGGCTGGGCGCCATCGTCACCGGCGATGCCGGCACCGATGCGTTGGTCGCCGCCGGGCTGGCCGGGCTGACCGACTACGTCAACCAGCGCACCGCCGCCAGCCTGGCGCCGCCGGATGCGGTGGTGCCGGGCCATGACGATCTGAGCTTCTATCCCGTGCTCTACTGGCTGGTCACCGCCACCATGGCGACGCCGGACGCGTTGGCCGTCGCTGCCCTGAACGCCTACATGAACCGTGGCGGCATCCTGCTGATCGACACCGACGGCGATGCCGGCAGCGGCACCGGTGCCGGGTTCGCGCCCGGCGCCTCGGCGGCGCTGCGCCGGGAAACCGCTGGCCACGCGATCCCGGCGATGGCGCCGCTCAGCTCCGAGCATGTCCTGGCACGGTCGTTCTACCTGCTGTCCGACTTCCCCGGCCGGTTTTCGGGCGGCACGGTGTGGGTCCAGCGCGACCAGGACCGCGCCAACGACAGCGTCAGCCCGGTGATCATCGGCGCCAACGGCTGGGTTCAGGCCTGGGCCACCGACCATGCCGGCCGCAACCCGTTCACCGTGTTGCCGGGCAGCGCTGCGTCGGCCGAGGGCGGCCCCCCGGCCGGCAACCGCCAGCGCATCCTGGCCTATCGGTTCGGAGTCAACCTCGTGATGTACGCCCTGACCGGCAACTACAAGGGCGACCAGGTGCACGTGCCGCAAATTCTCCAGCGGCTGGGCCAGTAGAGATGCAGCTTGAGCAGGCGATCTCGGAAATCCACTTCCAGCCGTTGCTGCCGGTGTCGTTGATCGTTGTCCTGGCCGCCTCGTGCGCCGTGGCGGTCGGGATCTCGATCCGTTACCGGGCGCGAGGCGCCGTGCTGCGAGCAGCGTCGTTCGCCGTCCTGCTGGCTTGGCTTGCCGGGCCGATGCTGACCCGGGAGACCCGTCGGCCGCTGCCCGATGTCGGGCTGCTGGTGATCGACCAGACCGCCTCGATGCGGATCAACGACCGCGCCGCACTGGCCGA
>JANXRT010000538.1 GCA_025356735.1 Acetobacteraceae bacterium
CGCAAAGGGGCCGTCGCCCCTTTGAACCCCTCTACTAAGGGGATGCGCTCCTGGGCGCGCCCCGGGCGGGGTTTGGGGCAGAGCCCCATGCTACTCCTGCTAAGCCGAAGCAGCCGCCACCAGCCTCCAAGCCGGATCGCGCGAGGTAAGGTCGCGCTCAAAACTCCACAAATCGACCAATTCGGTCACCGCGTCGGTGCCGGCGACTGGGGTGCCGCCGGCATCCTCGGTCATGCTGATCTGGTCCGACACGAACCGCACCGCGATGCGTGCGACATTGCCGGTGAGCTCGGCGCCCTCAATCGTCGCCGCGTGGATGGCGCGTAGCTCGCTGACCTGCTTGTGGTTGGCCGCCTCACGCGCCGCAATCACGCTCTCGAACGAGCGGTAGGTATCCTCGGACAGCAGCGCATGCAGCGCCGGGCGATCGCCGGAGGCGAAGGCGGCGACGATCAGCCGGAATGCGCCCTCGGCGCCGTTGAGGAAGTTGGCGGGATCGAAGCCGCGGTCGATGCCGCGCATCCGCAGCAGCACCTGCCCGGTGGCGCCGGCCGGGTCCGGCAGGGTGCGCGCGCTGACCGGGGCGCTCGGCTCGGCCCGGACGCCGGCGACCGGGCCGGGCGGCACCGCCGATATCGGTGCGGCCGGCCGCTCATAGCCGGTGCGGCGGCCGAGGATGCTGCGCAGCCGCAGAACCAGGAACGCCGCGATCATCCCAAACAGGATGAGGTCGATGGGAAAGCCGCCGCCGTCCATGAATTGTTTCTCCGTTCACGCAACACATAGGCGGACCGGCGCGATTGGACAACAATTGTCACAAGTCGGAGCCATCCGGGGTCGCCGCTTGCCCCGCGCCGGATCCGGCGCTACTTGCCTGGAATGATCCTGTTGCGGCATGGCCAAAGCGAATTCAACGTCCATTTCAGCGCCACGCGGCGGGATCCGGGCATCATCGACGCCCCGCTCACGCCGCTGGGCCATGAGCAAGCCGAGGCCGCCGCACAGGCGCTGCGCGGCGAGGGCATCACACGCATCCTGGCTTCGCCCTACACCCGCGCGCTGCAGACGGCTGAGCCGGTGTCGCGCGCCCTCGGCGTCCCGGTCGGCATCAACGTGCTGGTGCGCGAGCGCTACAAGTTCGCCTGCGATGTCGGCTCCCACCGCGACCACCTGGTGCGCGACTGGCCGCACCGCGATTTTTCCGCGATCGACCCGGTATGGTGGCCGTCGGACGAGGAAGACGCCGCCTCGACCATCGCCCGCGCGGCGGCTTTCCGTCTGGCCATGGCGGCCGATCCGACGTGGCAAACCACGCTGGTCGTCAGCCACTGGGGTTTCATCCTGGCGATGACCGGCATCAGCGTGATGAACGGCAACTGGTTGCGTTGCGATCCGACCCTGGCCGCACCTCCCGAAATCATTTGGCAGGTCTAGCTCACGCGGCCTCCTGCCCGACCGCGGTGACGCCATGGGTCGCGAGGATCTGAAACTCGACCATGCGCGTGCCGACCGGCAGCGGGATCGCGGCATCGCCGTCGGTCCATCGTGACATCGCCGGTCCGACCCGCTCGGTCGCCCACCAGCCGTGCGACAGGGCTGGATGATCGACCGGCATCTCCTGCAACCCGGCATCGGTGTGTGCCACGATCCGCGAGATGCAGACCCCGAGGCGCCGGCGGTCGTCAAGCCACGGACACGCTCTTGAGGGTGTGTCGGCGTGCGACAGCAACCGCACCGAACGGGTGCCGGCCGGCAGCACGAAGCGGCAGCTTTCGGCCAGCGCGATCGCCGGCCGGATCACGCGCTCCCCCGCCAGCAGGCGCAGGCCGACATCGGCGTTCTGCGCCTGCGGCATCGGGCACTCGAAGCCGAGCGCCTCGGCCCGGGCGGCAAGGCGGCGCCAGATCGGCTCCACATGTGCCGCACCAACCGCCAGTGGCGCGCACGCATCGTGCCGCCAGGTCTTGGCATCCGGGTTCGTGGCAGGGGCAGGGTGCAGCGCGACCACCGCGCCTGCGTTGGCGAAAAACGCGCGGTTGCCGGTGTCGAGGTAGCTTTCCGCTTCCAGCCCCTCGGCCAGCAGGATCGCGTGCCTGGCCAGCTCGACGTGGAAATACGTGACTTCACGACGCTCGGTTTCCGGCGCGATGGTGGCGCCGTTGACCAGCAGCCGGGCCGGCACCAGCGCGCCGTCGAGATACAGGCAATGGTCGGGCGAGACGCGCAGGTCGCGCGCCGGCACCCCGGCCGCCATCGCATCGCGGCGGATCCGGACTGGCGCCATGTTGGCAGGGTCGCGCCGCGGATCGAGGCGGCGGCGGCCGATCCAGGTCACCGCACCGGTCGTGCGGTCGCCATCACGCAGCGTCACAACGTCGTCGCCGGGCCGTAGGTCCTCGACCGCGACCTCGCCACCGGGTGTCAGGATGCGGGTGCCGGCGGCGAAGCAGGTGACGATCTCGACCCGTCCGCCGCCGTTGTCGACCAGGCGGAAGTCGGTGGTGACGTAGCTGCCGGCGAACCGGATCGTCGCCTGGACGATGCCCAGCAGGGAGATCGTCAGCACGCCGGCGCTGAAGGCTTCCGATGCGCCGGCGAAGGCGACGCTGGACAGGTCGATCAGGTTGCCCGTCGAAAAATTCCGCATGGTGCCGGCGAATGCGCCCGAATGCAGCACGCCGACATCGTCCAGCAGCAGCCGGCTGCGCGTCAGGTCGGCAAACGAGATGTCGATGCCGGCATCAATGGTGCCGCCGATCTCCAGGCTGGCGGCGTTGCCCAGCCGGATGGTGCCGCCGCCCGAGAATGTCCGGGGTCCGATCGGATCGGGAAAGGCCTTGGTGAAATGATCGACCACCGAGCCGGTCACGAACATCGAGCTGGCCTCGATGTCGAGCGTTGGGCGGAGCGCGGGTCCGCCCAGGGCAACGCCGGCAAGCCCTAACGTCGCCACGGTCGCGGTGGCGCGGCTCAGCACGACGGTGACGGGATACGGTCCCAACGGCAGCGGCAGCGGCGGGTCGAAAGGGAAAGCGCTGGCGGCCATGATGTAGGCCGCATCGCCGGCACCCGGCACGTTGCCATGCGGCGGCAGCCCGGAATTGGAGATGTTCGTCCACAGCGCGCCCGAAATCCAGTTGGCCCGGGGTATCCACACGTAACGGGGCACAACGGTGCGATCGACGGGAAACCAGGCAAAATCGGTCACGAAACACCCGCAGGTTGAAATAATGAAATCTAATCGATAACGCTAAATCTCATTATTGCGACCGGAAGTCAACGAGAATGACGCCAAGGTTGATGAGTATATTGTAATGATTGCGCAAGGCCATAAACCGCGACGTTCGTGTTCAAAGTCTTAAGTCGCGTTGAGGAGTGGCGGACCCGACGAGATTCGAACTCATGACCTCTGCCTTCGGAGGGCAGCGCTCTATCCAGCTGAGCTACGGGTCCCGCGAGGTCCTCATAGCGTGAACGGCTGGCCGGTGAAAGACCCGAAACATCAGGGCTGCTGCTTGAGCCAGATCGCCGCGACACCCTCGGCCGCCGACGGCAACGGGTCGCTGGGGTGGAGCACCCAACCGATCGCGTCGTCGATCGCGAGCTTGCGGCCAAGGTCGCGGAACAGCAGGTGGTAGCCACCCGGGTAGAACGCGCGCCGGCTTGATGCCGGCAGCCCGCGCCAAGTCACGGCGGTGGCCCGGGGTGGGATCAGTTCGTCATGCCCGCCATACAAGAAAAGCGCCGGCGCGTTGAGTTCCGGCGCCGCGGCGAGCGCCGCGTCCATCAGGTCGACCAGTCCGCGCACGGTATCGACGCGGGTGCGGCGCAACGTCAGCGGGTCCGTTGCCAGCCGGGCCAGCGCCTCGTCGTTGTCGGACGGCGTGATCTTCAGCCCCTGACCGGTCAGCTCCAGGCCGGGCACGGTGTTCGCCGCCAGCCACAGCATGCCGCGCAGGAACGGGTTCATCGCGGCCCGGCCCCACACCGCGGGGGCGAGCAGCAGGTAGCCGTCAACCTCCGGCGGATCGGGCCGGGTCGCCATGTGCAGCAGCACCGCCGCCCCCATGCTCTCGCCGAGCAGGATCAGCCTGGTGCCGGGGTAGCGTGCCCGCAGCAGCCCGGCCATCTCGCGCGCATCGTCGGCCAGTGCGTCGCCGCCGGGCCAGAAGCCGCGCGCCGCCGTGGCGCCGAAGCCGCGCTGGTCGGGCGCGAACATGGCGATTCCGGCGGCGGCGAAGTCAGGCGCGGGGATCTCCCACGCGTCGCGGCTGTCGTTGATGCCGTGCAGCGCCAGCACCACCGCCGCCGGCCGGCCTTCCGGCAGCCAGCTCCGGAATGGCAGCCGCATGCCGTCGCGCATCGTGAAGGCGTCCTCTTCCTGGCTCGCCAGGGCGATCGGCGGCCCCGGGGTCGCGAGCTGGCTCACGCAGCCTCCAAGCCATGATGCCGCCAGAACGAGGCAGACGAGGGAAAAGGTTGAACGCACCGGCGGCATCGCTATCATCCCCCGGTATCGCAGACCATAGAGGATCTTCATGCCGGATGGCGTCGCCACCCCGATCGAGACCATTCACGTCAACGAACGCACCGCCGTCTGCGATGGCGGGAACGGCCCGCTCGGCCATCCGCGTGTGTATCTCCGCATCGTCCAGCACTCGGTGATCTGCCCCTGGTGCTCGCGGCTGTATGTGCTGAACGAGGGCGCCGGCCACGACGAGGGGCACTGAGGCGATGGACGTCGAGCCCGCAGCGCCGCTGCCGGCGGCTGCGGCAGCGAAGCTGCACCTGGTCCTGATCGACGGTTCGGGCTTCATCTTCCGCGCCTACCACGCGCTGCCGCCGATGACGCGCGGCGACGGCACGCCGGTCAATGCGGTGTTCGGCTTCTCCAACATGCTGGCCCGGCTGCTGCGCGACCATGCCGGCAGCCACATCGCGGTGATCTTCGACGCCGGCCGGCTGACCTTCCGAAATCGCATCTCCGACCAGTATAAGGCGCACCGTCCGCCGCCACCCGACGATTTGCTGCCGCAGTTCCCCCTGGTGCGGGAGGCGACCGAGGCGTTCAACGTCTCGTCGATCGAACTCGACGACTGGGAGGCCGACGACCTCATCGCCTCCTATGCCCGCGCCGTTACCGACATCGGCGGCCAGGTCAGCATCGTCTCGTCCGACAAGGACCTGATGCAGCTGATCCGCCCCGGCGTCGGCATGATCGACCCGATCAAGCAGAAGGCCATAGGGGCGGCCGAGGTGATGGAGAAGTTCGGCGTGCCGCCGGCCAAACTGGTCGAGGTCCAGGCGCTGATGGGCGACAGCGTAGACAACGTGCCCGGCATCCCCGGCATCGGACCCAAGACCGCGGCCCAGCTGATCGTCGAGTTCGGCGATGTCGAAAGCGTGCTGGCCGCCGCCCCGGCCATGAAGCCGTCGCGCCGGCGCGACCTGCTGATCGAGCATGCCGGCGCCGCCCGGCTGTCGCGCCGTCTGGTCGAATTGCGCGAGGACGCGCCGTTGCCGCAGCCGATCGAGGCGCTGGCCGTGCGCGAACTCGATCGCCCGCGGCTTTCCAAATTCTTGGGCGCTCAAGGTTTTCGAAGCGTTGCCCACCGGCTCGGGATCGAGGGCCTGTTCGTCCCCGCCGAACCCGCGGCCGCGCATGCCTCGGCCGACGCGGCCGCGTCGGTCGCGTTCGCCGGCTACGAAACCGTGCTGGATGTCGCGGCGCTGCGCGGCTGGATCGACGCCGCCCGGCTGGCCGGATGGCTGGCGATCGAGACTCTGCGGGAAGGGCCGGACGCGATGCGCCCCCGGCTGGTCGGCATCTCGCTGGCGATCGGCCCCGGCAAAGCCTGCTACGTCCCGGTGGCGCACGAGGAGCTGACGCCGCAGCTGAAACTCGAAATAATTGCCGCCGAGTTGGCGCCGCTGCTCACCGATAACTCGGTGCTGAAGATCTTCCACGACGCCAAGCCCGATCTGATGGCGCTGCGCCGGCATGGTTTTCCGGGCCCATCGCCGATCGACGACACCATGCTGCTGTCCTACGCCCAGGAAGGCGGGTTGCATGGCCACGGCCTCGACGAGCTTTCCGCCCTTCACCTCGGCCACACGCCGGCCGTGCCCGACAGCGTCACCGGCACCGGGCGCGCCCGGCTGACCGTGGCTCAGATCCCGATCGAGCGCGCCATGCCGTTCGCCGCCGAGCACGCCGATGCCATCTTTCGGCTCTGGCGCGTGCTGCGGCCGATGCTGCGGCTGAACAAGTCCCTTGCCCTGTACGAACAGCTCGAACGCCGGCTGGTGCCGATCCTGCTCGACATGGAAACCGCCGGGGTCAAGGTCGACGAGGAAGAGCTTCGACGCATGTCGGCCGACTTCGAAAAGCGCATGGCGGTGATGGAGACCGACATCCACCGGCTCGCCGGCCGGCCGTTCAACCTCGGCTCGGCCAAGCAACTAGGCGAAGTGCTGTTTGACGAGATGAAGCTGCCCGGCGGCCGGCGGATGAAGACCGGCGCCTGGGGCACCGACGCCTCGGTGCTGGCAACCCTGGCCGAGCAGGGCCTCGAGCTGCCGCAGCAGATCCTCGACTGGCGCCAGCTGGCCAAACTCAAATCGACCTATGCCGACGCGCTGGTGACCGAGATCAACCCCGAAACCGGGCGCGTCCACACCACCTTCGCCATGGCAATCGCCTCCACCGGCCGGCTGTCCTCGACCGACCCCAATTTGCAGAACATCCCGATCCGCACCGAGGAGGGCAGCCGCATCCGCCGTGCCTTCATCGCCGAGCCCGGCCACGTGCTGGTCAGCGCCGACTACTCCCAAATCGAGCTGCGGCTGCTCGCCCACATGGCCAACATCCCGCAGCTGCGAAACAGTTTCGCGGCCGGCGAGGACATCCACGCCCGCACCGCGAGCGAGGTGTTCGGCGTGCCGATGGAGGGCATGGACGCGTCCACCCGGCGGCGCGCCAAGGCGATCAATTTCGGCATCATCTACGGCATCAGCGCCTTCGGCCTGGCGCGCCAGCTGGCGATCTCGCCGGGCGAGGCCAAGCTCTATATCGACGCCTACTTCGTGCGCTATCCGGCCATCCGCATCTACATGGAAACGCTCCGGGAAGAGGCGCGCCTGCATGGCTACGTCACCAGCCCGTTCGGCCGTCGCATCTGGATCCCCGGCATCGCCGACAAGAACCCCGCCCGCCGCGGCTATGCCGAGCGCCAGGCCATCAACGCCCCTCTGCAAGGCGGCGCCGCCGACATCATCAAGCGCGCCATGGCCAAGCTGCCGGCAGCGCTGCTCGCCGCCGGCCTCAAATCGCGGCTGCTGCTGCAGGTCCATGACGAGTTGCTGTTCGAGGCGCCGGACGACGAGGCCAAAGCATTAGCCGTCTTGGCCAAGCAGGTCATGGAGGCAGCGGCTTCGCTGTCGGTGCCGCTGGTGGTGGAGACCGGATCCGGGCGTAACTGGTCACAAGCCCATTAGCAGCAAGGCTGGGGCTCCGCCCCTGACCCCGCCGGGGTAGCGCCCCGGAGCGCATCCTTTAGTGCAGGCGCAGCAAAACCCCAGGTGTCCGCAACGAAGCCGGCTGGATCAATCCCACCGAGCCGACGCGCACGGAATGCAGCTCGCCCTCGATCTGGCGCTGCCAGAAATCCAGGAACTTGTGCAGCACCGGAAATTCCGGCGCGATGTCGAGTTCCTGCCAGACATAGGTCTGCAAAAGCCCGGGATGATCCGGCATGCGATACAGGATTTCAGCGGTCGTCAGGCGATAGTCCTTCAGCTGCAACGCCAGGCTCATGCGGCACTCTCCGTATGTCTCGCCCCGAGGGTTCTTCCTCATCCCACTGCGAATGACCGGAGGATGACACCGGTTCCTGCAACTTACGATCCAATTCTGAACATGATATCAATGGCTTGGCACTCATGTTCAAAGACTGCTGCTGATTGTCTTGACATCGCCGGGGGACGGTTCTAGACCGCTGGCACTCTCTGAGTGGGAGTGCCAACAGGCTGGGCGGTGCCTTATGGGGCTGTTTCCTTGTTGGCCATTACAAACAAGGATTTCCGGCCGCAACGATGGTCGAAATCATACAGGAGCGATCCGCATGAAGTTCCGTCCCCTGCACGACAGGGTCGTGGTCCGTCGGCTCAACGCCGAGGAAAAGACCTCCGGTGGCATCATCATTCCCGACACCGCCACGGAAAAGCCGATGGAGGGTGAAGTCATCGCCGTTGGCCCGGGTGCCCGCAACGAAGCCGGCCAGATCGTGGCGCTGGACGTGAAGGCGGGCGACCGCATTCTGTTCGGCAAGTGGTCCGGCACCGAGGTGAAGCTCGACAGCGAGGAGCTCCTGATCATGAAGGAGTCCGACATCATGGGCATCATCGAGGGCCTCCCCGCCGTGAAGAAGAAGGCCGCCTAGCCTCCGCCTAAAACTTCTCCGCAAGAATTTTTTGAGATAGGAAAAACACATGGCTGCCAAGGAAGTACGCTTCGGCGGTGACGCACGCGCCCGGATGCTGCGCGGCGTCGATATCCTCGCCGACGCCGTAAAGGTGACGCTCGGTCCCAAGGGCCGCAACGTTGTCCTCGACAAGAGCTTCGGCGCACCTCGCATCACCAAGGACGGCGTCACCGTCGCCAAGGAGATCGAGCTCGCCGACAAGTTCGAAAACATGGGCGCGCAGATGGTGCGCGAAGTTGCCAGCAAGACCAACGACACCGCTGGCGACGGCACCACCACCGCGACCGTGCTGGCGCAGTCGATCGTCCGTGAGGGCTCCAAGGCGGTTGCCGCCGGCATGAACCCGATGGACCTGAAGCGCGGCATCGACAAGGCGGTTGCCGCCATCGTCGAGGAGCTCAAGAAGCGTTCGAAGAAGATCACCACCCAGGCCGAGATCGCCCAGGTCGGCACGATCTCCTCGAACGGCGAAGTCGAGATCGGCCGCATGATCTCGGAAGCGATGCAGAAGGTCGGCAACGAGGGTGTCATCACCGTCGAGGAAGCCAAGGGCATCCAGACCGAACTCGAAGTGGTTGAGGGCAAGATCGG
>JANXRT010000035.1 GCA_025356735.1 Acetobacteraceae bacterium
GCCTTCAGCGTCGTCCTGGCAACCAGCCTGATCGGCGTCCTCCCAATATCCGACTGGCGGATACCGGGCTTCCTCCTCGTCGCCATCGGGTTGCTCGGCGTACTCTACTCCTGGCGTGTGTGGAGCCGGATGGTCCAGGGCGGCATCGCCAAATCCATCGATCTGGAGGATCGGGTCTGGTACACGATGGTCCCCGCCGCCGCCTACCTCATCCTGGCCGCGTCAGGCATCACCCTCGACACGCCGGTCGCCAGCGCCGCTCTGGCGGTCGGCGTCTGCCTGCTTCTGCTCGCCGGCATCCGCAACGCCTGGGACATGACGACCTGGATCGTCCTTCGCCGCGAGCAATGAAGCCGCACCGCGGCCCACACAAGCCCGCCGGAAGTCACCCGTAAACGAACGTCCCATCGTCCAAATCAATCGCCGGCCACTCGTCCTTCTCGGTCCAGTAATCCTGCGTGTGCTGCCATTCCGGCTTGTCGCCGCGCTTGGGCAGCAGGTGCATCCCGCGCATGATGTAGCCCGGATTGAAGTTGTCGGTGTCGATCCACGGCAGCCGCTTCATGTCGCGGTCTTCTTCCCGCAACGAGGGCGTCACCTTCCGCACCCCCTTCTCCGCCATGTGGTTGAGCAGCCGGCAGACGAAGTCCCCGACCAGGTCCGCCCGCAACGTCCAGCTCGCCCGGAAATAGCCGAATACCCAGGCCAGGTTCGGCACCCCGGTGAACATCATGCCGCGATAGGTCACAGTGTCGGAGAACACCAGCGGCTCGCCGTCGATCTCGAACGCGATGTCGCCCAGCACGTTCAGGTTGAAGCCGGTCGCCGTGATGACGATGTCGGCGTCCAGGAACTTCCCGGATTTCAGCTCGATGCCGTTCGCCGTGAACTTCGAGATCTCATCCGTGACCACCGACGCTTTCCCGCCTTTGATCCCCTGGAACAGGTCGGCATCCGGGATGAAGGCGATGCGCTGGCGCCACGGCCGGTAGCTCGGCGTGAAATGCGTCTCCACGTCGTAATCGGCGCCAAGATGCGCCCGTACCGCGCCCAGCAGCTCCTGCTTCACCACCTCAGGCTCGGAGAACGAGCGTCGCGTGAAGGTATCCTGATCCCGGAGAATCTTTCGGCGAACGATCTCGTGCACCCAGCGCTCGTCGATCTCCAGCGCCCGCAGCTCTTCGGCCAGCGGGATCGCGTTGCGCCCGGTGCGGAAATACGTGGGGGAGCGCTGCAGCATCGTCACGTGGCCGCAATTGGGCGCAATCGCCGGCACCAGGGTCGCGGCCGTCGCCCCCGAGCCGATCACCACCACGTTCTTGCCGGCGCCGTCGAAATCCTCCGGCCAGTTCTGCGGATGGATCATCTTTCCCTTGAAGTCGCCCATCCCCGGCCACTCGGGCGTGTAGCCCTCCGAATGCCGGTAATAGCCCTGGCACATCCACAGGAAGTTGGTGCTGAACCGAACCGCCTCGCCACTATCCGTCCGCGTCGCCTCGATCGTCCACAAATTGTCCCGGCTCGACCAGCTCGCCGAGTTGATCCTGTGATGATACCGGATATGTCGCCCCAGATCATTCTCGGCGATAACCTCGCCCATGTACGCCAAAATCTCCGCCGCCGTCGCGATCGGCGCGCTCGTCCATGGCTTGAACCGGTAGCCGAACGTGTGCAGGTCACTGTCCGACCGGATGCCCGGATACTTGTGCGTCAACCAGGTGCCGCCGAAGCTCTCCTGCGTCTCCAGAACCACAAAGCTCTTGCCCGGGCACTGCACCCCCAGATGGTAGGCGCCCCCAACCCCGGAAATGCCCGCGCCGACGATCAGCACATCGAAATGCTCGACCTGTTGCGCGCTCGGCCTGGTGATCTCGGTAAGTTCGTTCATCGGTTCCGGTCTTCTCTCTGCATGGATGGCGGCTCGCAGCGAAATATCGTGCGCCCGAACAAATAGAGCAATGCCCGCGAGCCGCTACCGCCGCCGCCAGGCGCTCATCTGCGTCGGCGAGCTATGCACATGCACCACAACCGGCCGGTCCCGCACGGCGAACGCCGCCGCGATCCCCGGCGCAACCTCCGCCTCGCTGCCGATCGTGATCCCCTCCGCCCCGAACGCCCGTCCCCACGCGGCAAAATCCGGGTTGGTCAGCCCGGTGGCACTGGCATGGGGCCGACCGGGATAGCGCATGTGATGGTGCATCCCGATCGTCCCATACATCCTGTTATCGGAGATGATCAGGATCGGGTTGACCCCATACATCCGCGCCGTCGCCAGCTCGTTGCCGGTCATCAGCGCCCCGCCATCGCCGCAAAACGCCACCGCCTGCCTGCCCGGCCGCCGCAGCGCCGCCGCCACCGCCATCGGCACCCCCGCCCCCATCGCGCCGACGATCGAGGACAGGAAAACCTGTCCCGGCTTGAAGTCGATGTAACGATGCATGAACGACGAGAAATTGCCCGCATCCGAAGTGATCGCCGCATCCGCCGCCAGATGTTTTCCGACTTCCACGGCAACCGCCGCAAAATTCACCCCATCCTCGGTCGGCTCCCACACCGGCGCCATCAGCCGCCTATGGATCGCGTTCAGCCCGGCAATCCAGGCCCGCCGCTCATCGCTCACCTTGGGCGCCGGCCGCGCCAGCAGCGCGCGAATCAACGCCTGCGGGTCGGACGCGATGCCCAGGTCCGGCCGCCACACCCGCCCAAGCTCGTCCGCATCCGGCCACACATGCACCAGCGGCAGCTGAGGCTGCGGCGCCGTCGGGAACGTATAAGCCTGGCTCACGCTGTCGGTCAGCCGCTCGCCCAACGCCACCAGAAGATCGGCGCGCTTCATCTCGTCCAGCAACTCCTTCGGCACCCGAATGCCCATGTACCCGCCATAATTCGGATGCGCGCTGTCGAACAACGTCGGCCGCCGGTGCGTCGGGCTGACCGGCAATCCCCAGCGCTCGGCAAGCTGCGCCAGTTCCCCCGACACGCCCGCGCCGCCTACCGCGCCACCCACCCAAACCAACGGCCTTTGCGCCGCCGCCAGCATCCCCGCCAGCGCATCCACATCCTGCGGCCGAGGCCCGGAAAACGCCCGCGGCCGAGCCTGGTCCACCGGCGCATCGCAAGGCTCGTCGAACAGATCCTCGGGCAGAATCACTGCAACCGGCCCCGGCGTGCCGCTCTCCGCCAGGTGGAACGCCCGCGCGATCGCCTCCGACGCCATCACCGGCTCGTTGACCTCGATCACCGCCTTGGTCACGTCAGCCAGCAACCGCGAATAATTCTGCTCCTGCAGCGCCTGCCGCCCAAAATCCCGCCGCTCGACCTGCCCGATCAGGATTACCAACGGCGAGCAGTCATGGAACGCCGTGTGCAGCGCCACCATCGCGTTCGATAGGCCGGGCCCGCGGGAAACCACGCACGCCCCCGCCCTTCCGCCGCGCATCCGCCCATCCGCCACCGCCATGAACGCCGCACCACCCTCGTGCCGGCAGACGATCAGCCGGATCGAGTTCATCTCGTTCAGCGCGTCGGTCAGCCCAAGGTAGCTTTCGCCCGGAACGCAATAAAGTAGATCGATGTCGTGCGCGTGCAGGCTCTCGGCCAGCAGCCGCGATACGGTACGTGTCATGGCGTCCCCTCGGTTCGCAAGGACGATAGACCGCAGCGCTTGTCCCGCAACCCCGCGCGTGGCAACCACACGGGCAACCACGGGGAAACAAGATGCTGCGCCGCTTCTACGACCGCATCCTGGCCCTGTCCGCCTCGCGTAACGCACCTTGGTGGCTGGCCGCCATCGCCTTCGCCGAGGCCAGCTTCTTCCCGATCCCACCCGACGCCCTGCTGATCCCGATGGCTCTGGCCCGGCCCGAACGCGCCTGGCGCCTCGCCGCGATCTGCACCCTGGGCAGCGTCGCCGGCGGCGCCCTCGGCTGGCTGATCGGCTACGCCCTCCTCCAGCAGCTCGCGGCACCCATCCTCGCCCTCTACGGCTACGGCGACAAATTCGCCGCCTTCCAGGCCACCTTCGCCCAGTACGGCTTGGAGATCATCCTGCTCAAGGGCCTGCTGCCGATCCCCTACAAGATTATCACCATCGCCGCCGGCGCCGCCGCCTACAATTTCCCAATGTTCATGGGGGCCAGCCTGCTAACCCGCGGCGCCCGCTTTTTCCTCGTCGCCGGCCTGATCCGCTATTTTGGCGAGCCCGTCCGCGACTTCATCGAGCGCCGCCTGGGCCTCGTTACCGTCGGCGTCGCCACCAGCATAGTCGGCGGCTTCCTCGCTCTCAAACTCTTGTAGAGCGCCCAAACAAAACCCGGTTAGGCTCGCCCCCAGAACAAAAAACACGGGGAGGCCACCGATGAAGACGCATCCACTGCGCCTGCTGGCACTGTTCCTGCTGACAATAACCGCAGCCCAGGCCGCCCCGCTCCCCGAATCCGCCGGCACCATCAAGATCGGCTACACCGACGGCCTCTCCGGCTTCGGCGCCCTCACCGGCGACGGCAACATGAAGCACATCCAGACCGGCGTGGAGTGGGTCAACGACCACGGCGGCGTGCTCGGCAAACGCCTCGAACTCGTCGCCATCGACAACAAGGGCCTGCCCGCCGACGCCGTCGTCGCCCTGCAAACCATGCTCGACCAGAACCTCCCCGTCGTCCTCAACTGCGGCGCCTCCAACGTCTCCGCGGCCCTGATCTCCGCCATAGACAAGAACAACGAGCGCAACCCCGCCCACCGCATCGTCTACGTCAACTGCGGCGGCGTCGCCCCCGAGCTCACCAACGAGAAATGCAGTTTTTGGCATTTCCGCGTCGACGCTAACGCCACCATGAAATCCGAGATCATGGTCCGCGCCCTGCCGCCCTCGATCACCAAAATATACCTGATCAATCAGGACTACCTGTTCGGCCAGGCCGTCCAGCGCGACGTCCGCGCCTATCTCACCAAACTCCGCCCCGACGTCCAGATCGTCGGCGACGAGCTCGTCCCCCTCGGCAAGGTCCAGGACTTCTCCCCCTACGTCTCGAAAATCCGGGCCTCCGGCGCCCAGGCCGTGCTAACCGGCAACTGGGGCAAGGACATGCACCTGCTCATCAAGTCGAGCAACGACGCCGGCCTCAACGCGCACTACTACACCTTCTACGCCCACCTCGCCGGCGGCCCGACCGCCATCGGCCCGTCAGGCGACGGCCGCATCCACTCGGTCATGGCCTTCAACGAGAACATCCCGGTCGAAACCAAAAACGCCGCCCTCGAAGCCTGGGTCCAGAAATTCCACGACAGCCACGACTTCGACTTTTCCAGCGCCAACCTGCCGCTATCGGTCATGTTCATCCAGGCCGCCATCAACAAGGCCAACAGCACCGACCCGCTCGCGATCGCCAACAACCTCGACGGCCTCACCATAAAAGATCTCGCCGGCCACGACGCCACGCTCCGCGCCGAGGACCACCAGGTCCTGATGGCCTACTACGTCGGCACCTTTACCAAAGGCACAAAATTCCAGTCGGAGAAAACCGGCCTTGGCTGGAAGACAGACACCACAATCCTCGGCCCGGAGACCGCCCAGCCGACCACCTGCAAGATGAAGCGGCCCGTAGCATAGTTAAGGCCGGGCTCTGCCCAGACCCGCCAAGGGGCCGTCGCCCCTTGGAACCCCTCTATTTAGAACCTTCGCGCGAGCAAGGGCGATTCGCACCGCAAGGGTCGTCTTGCCCAGGCCTCCCTTGGTGCCTACTCCTCCCAAGGGTTGACGATCGCCACACCCACGCCCTCAAAGTCGGCCACGTTGCGGGTGACCACGCTCGCCCCGCGCACGCGCGCAATTGCGGCCATCATGAGATCGACGGTCCCGCTCGGCCGTCCTGCCTTCCGGCGTGCCGCGAATGCCTCGGCATAGGCGGCGGCCGCTTCGGTGTCGAATGGCAGGATGCGCCCGTCGAAATCGACGGCGAACATGGCGCGCGCGGCCTCCCCCAGGTCGGCGCGGCAACGGCCGCTTGGCATGATGGCAAGGCCGGAGAGGATTTCTGCCTGGCACACGGCGGCCGTGAACAGCTCCTCCGAGGGCTGCCTTACAATCCAGTCCGCGATTTTGCGATCAGGCTCGGGACGCATGATCTCGGAAAGCATGTTGGTATCGAGCATCAGCATCCGTCGAACCGGGGCGGCTCGCGGACCGGCTCACGCGGAGGCAGTTCGAGATCGACCCCGCCCAGCGGTGCAAAACGGGCGCGAACCCGATCGTAGAGGTGGCGCACAGCCGGGGCTTCCTGCGGCGTCAGCGCGGTTTGCAAAATGCGGCGCGCCTCCGCCTCCATCGACTGGCCGTGCTGGGCGGCGCGGACGCGCAGCCGCTCCTTGAGAGCCGGATCCAGGTTGCGAATGGTGATCGAGGCTGGAGCAGGGTGTCTGCTGGTAGGCATGCCCCTACTGTAATCAGTGATTGCACTGATACCAAATTGCGAATTGCTTTGCGTCAAACGACGGAACGGCAAACCTATCTGGGCGCGGCAAGGCCAAGGCTCTGCCCTGGACCCGTTAAGGGGCCGTCGCCCCTTAAAACCCCTCTACTTAGGCGTCGTGCTTGCGATGCCCCCTGCCCGACTGCGTCTTGGACGCGCCGACCTCCGCCGCATGTTCGCGCTCCAGCTTTCCGCCGGTCGCCGTGCTGGTGTCGTCGCCCGCAACCGCGCCCTCATCCAAAGCCTTGGAGGCAGCCCCCTTGGGCACCCCATGCCCCTCGGTCGGCGATTCCGCCACACCCCCCTCGACAACATCATCGCCCGGCCGAGCATGATGCCCCTTCACCGTGCCCCGATTGGTGGTCCTGTCATCGCTCTTATGCTTCGTCACTTTCTTGGTCATCTCGCCATCTCCTGGTTCCAGCCCTCAACCCGCCAGACGCCGGCGGGTTGCAGCTTCGGATCTTCCAGCGCCTTGCAAATCTGACGTGACGTATGTATGACTACAGTAGTCACATGGGCCTTCAAATGCACGAAATCCAACTTCGCGACGCCAAGGCAACCCTGTCGGCCGTCATCGACCAGGCTCGCAACGGCGAGCCCTCGATCATCACCCGCCACGGCAAACCCGAAGCCGTCCTCCTGAGCTTCGAGGAGTGGAAACGCCTGTCCCGCGTCCCCTCCTTCGGCCGCCTGCTGGCAGAAGCTCCCTTGGAACCCACCGACCTGCCGAAACGTCAG
>JANXRT010000091.1 GCA_025356735.1 Acetobacteraceae bacterium
TGCAGCCGCCTTGGATGTATCTCGAGGTCGATATTCGCGGCGGTGACCAGGGAACCAAAGCGCTTGCTCAGACCATGCACGGTCAGCACCGGCTGGTCGGATGCTGCAAAACCATCGCTGGGAACGAACGGCGCGATCACCGCCGGGCGCGCCGGTATCGCCTCGCGCATCAAGGTCCAGCGCTGGCGCCCGAATAGGCGTTGCGCCAGGCCCTGCATCCCCTCCGGCGAGGCGAGGGCAAAGACCATGATAAACGGCGCAAAAATCAGCCACCAGTTCTCGGTCCAGGCGCTGAGCCGGTCCTCCAGCAGGATAAAGGTGATGGCGCCCCAGAGCGGTCCCAGGAAATGGTGCACGCCGCCGAGCACGGTCATCAGCAGCGCGTCGCCGGCGCGTTGCCAGGACAGGTTGTCGGCATAGACGCCTTGCAGCATCAGCGACAGCAAGCCACCGGCGAGGCCGACGACGGTGCCGGTCAGCACGAACGCCTTCAGGCGGATGACGTAGGTGTCGTAGCCGAGGCTCTTCACCCGCGGCTCGTTGTCGCGCAGCGCCTGCAGCACGCGGCCGAACGGCGAGTGGGCCAGGCGCCACAGGAAAAACAACCCGCCGATGACCGTGGCGAGGGCAAACACGTGGAACACCAAATAACCCGGCATCCACGCGCGTGGAACATTCTGCAAGCCGTTTTCGCCGCCGGTGAACGAGGTCGATTTGAAAGCCACCTCATAGGCGATCTGCGAGAAGGCGAGCGTCAACAGGGAGAAATAAAGGCCGCGCCGGCGCAGGATCAGCGCCCCGATTGCCAGCGCCAGCACGGCGGAGAACAGGACGGCAAAGATCAGGGCAAAGAACTCGTTGCCGATCCAGCCACGCAGCAGCGGGATCGCCACCGCATAGCTGGCGCAGCCGAAGAACACCGAGGCGCCGAACGGCACCAGCCCGGTGTAGCCGACCAGCAGGTTCACCCCGGCGCCATACAGCGTGTAGATGGCGATCTGCGTCACCAGCCCGAGCGGCGAGCCGATTGCCAGCCACAACATCGAAAACCCAGCCAGCACCAAGGCCGCCCACAGCACGGGGTTTCTGACGACCCTCACTCGAAGCGCTCCCAGCGCTCGCCGAACAGCCCGCGCGGGCGAACAAGCAGGACAATCGCCATCAGCACGTACATCGCCGCGGCCGAGGCGTCGGGGCGGAACTGGATGGTCAACGCCGTCACCACGCCGACCATCAGACCGGCGAGGATGGCACCGCCGTAGGAGCCGAGCCCGCCGATGGTGACGATGACGAAGGCCGGCATGATGGCGCCGGCCGCCATGGTCGGGTTGACGGTCCATAGTGGCGCCGCCAGCAACCCGGCCCAGCCGGCCAGCATGCAGCCGATGCCGAACACCCAGGTCAGCACCCAGGGCAGGTTGATGCCGAGCAGCCCGACCATCTCGGCATCGCGCGACCCGGCACGCAGGATGCGGCCGAACGGGGTGAAGGCGAAGAACGCCCAGAGCGCCACCAGCAACGCGACGGTGGTCGCCAGCACGAACAGCCGGTAGCGCGTCATCAGCACCGGGCCGTATTCGACGAACCCGGACAGGAATTTCGGCGCGCTGAAGGGAATGCCGGAGCCGCCCCAGACCAGCCGAATGATTGCCTCGATCAGCAAGGCGAGTGCGAAAGTGAGAATCAAGCTGACCAGCGGCTCCTTGTCGTACAGCCGCCGGATCAACGTCATCTCGACGACCATGCCGACCAGCCCAACAAGGATCGGCGACAGCAGCACGCCGGGCCAGCCAAGATACTTATACAGGCTGAGGGCAAAGAAGGCGCCGAGCGCGAAGAAGCTGCCATGGGCGAAGTTGACGATGCCGAGCAGGCCGAAGATGATCGACAGCCCGACAGCGATCAGCACGTACAGGAAGCCCAGCACCAGGCCGTTGACGGCCTGCGAGACGATGACGTCGAACATGCCTACGAGGACATCGTGCAGCCGACCTCCGCCTGGGTGCCGAACACGGCCTCCAGATCGGAAGCCTTCACCGGCAGCGAGGCCTTGACGTTGAAATAGTCCCATTTGTCGGTGATCACCGGCTTGGTCTCGATCACCAGGGTCCGCATCAGCATCTGATGGTCGAACTTCCGGTAGCCCATTGCGACATCGCCGTTCATCACCCGCCAGTTCTCCAGCCCGCCGACGATCGCCTCCGGGTCGGTGGATTTGGCCAGCTCGATCGCGCCAAGCAGCGAGCGCATGGCGAACCAGCCCATCCAGGACTTGTCGGCCGCCGGCTTGCCGTATTTCTTCAGATGCGCGGCAGCCATGGCGCGGTCCTCCGGCGGGTTGTCCGGGTTGCCGTACCACCACAGCGAGGTGAACACGCCGGTGGCCGCCTCCGGCCCGACCGCCCACAGGTCGGTGTCGCCGATCGCGATCTCGGCGAAGGGAATTTTTCCTTTCATGCCGAGCTCGTTCCATTGCTTCAGGAAGGTGGAGAGGTCCTGCGCCGGCACGCCGCCGATCACCAGGTCGGGCTTGGCCTGGCGGATCTTCAGGATGTAGGAGCTGTAGTCCGGCGTGTTCAGCGGCACCTCGTCGGCGCCGACGACGGTGCCGCCGGCGGCGGTCAGGATCTCGGTGAAGGTGCGCCTGATGTCCTGGCCGAAGGCGTAGGCCGCGGTCATCAGGTACCAGCGCTTGCCGTAATCCATGATGTAGGGCGCCAGCGCCCGGGCCTGCACCGGCACCGCCGGGTTCAGCCGAAACGTGTAGCGGTTGCAGTCGCGTCCGGTGATCTCCCGTGCCGCCGCGTTGTTGATGACGTAGGGGATCTTCATCCGCTTGGCGACCGAGGACACCGCCAGCGCGTTGGAACTCAGCGCGCCGCCGATCAGGGCCACGACCTTGTGCTCCTCGATCAGCTTCTGGGCGTTCTGCTGCGCGACCTGCGGGCTCGGCTCGTCGAGCCAGATCAGCTCGACAGGCCGGCCGAGCGCCTGGCCGCCGGCTTCCTCCAACGCCAGGAAGGTGCCGTTGGCGAGATATTCGGACTGATCGACGATGGAGCCGGTCTTGGCCAGGATAAGTCCGATTCTGATCGGTTCGGCCGCCCAGGCCTTTCCAACAAGTGGGGCGTTGCCGATGAACGGCATGGCGAGCGCCCCGGCACCCAGAAGCGTGCGGCGCCGCGTGGCGACCAGCCCCGGTTTGTGGACCATCCCGTTTCCCCTTTTATGGCGGCGCATGCCGGTGGCGTAAGCTACAGGCGGGCCGCCGCGATTGACAAATTCCGGCGGCCGGGCGGCACAATGCGCAAAACGGAGAGCAACATGAACCATGCCGCGCATGTCTCGATCCGCGAGCGGGTCAAGAAGCCGCCATCCCGCGCGATCCTCGACAGCTACTTCAGCCCGGCTTTGGCGCGGGCGCTGACGCATCACTTCCACATCGAGAACTGGGTCCACCTAGCCCACGCGCGGATGCTGGAGCGCCAGAAGATTATTTCTCCCGATGACGCATCGAAGCTGCGAGCCTGCATCCTGGAACTCGACGCCGCCGGTCCCGAGGCGCTCCGGATCGATGACACGCTGGAGGACCTCTACTCGTATGTCGAGCGCCACATCACCGGCACGCTAGGTCCCGAGACCGGCGGCCGGCTGCACACCGGGCGCAGCCGTAACGACCTGCACGTGACAACCTGGCGCATGACCCTGCGCGGCCAGATGCAGGGGGTGCTGGAGGTTCTGGTCGCGCTGCGCGGACGCGTGCTGGAACTCGCGACGACGCACGCCGGCACCATCATGCCGGGCTTCACCCACTGGCAGCACGCCCAACCGATAACCTTCGGCTACTACCTGCTCGCCTTCGCCGACCAGCTCGCCCGCGATTTCTCCCGGTGCCTGGCCGCCTATCATCGCACCAACAAATCCCCGCTCGGCGCCGGCGCGCTCAGCACCACGGCATTCCCGCTGGACAGGCAATTCACCGCGGCGGCGCACGGCTTCGACGGGCTGATGGAGGTCGCCTACGACGCGGTATCCTCGCGTGACGACGCGCATGAGGCGGCTGCGGCCTTCGCCGTGCTGATGACCGCGGTTTCCCGGATTGCCACCGACCTGCAGGCCTGGAGCACGCTGGAATACCGATACATCGAGCTTGGCGACCAGCACTGCTCGGTCAGCTCGATCATGCCGCAGAAGAAGAACCCGGCCTGCCTGGAAAGCCTGAAGGCCAGCGCCGCGCAGGTCACCGGCAACCTTGTTGCCTCGCTCGCCTGCGCCAAGAACACCGCCTTCGCCGACGTGTCGGACGGCGTGACCGCGGTCAGCGACCCGGTAACCGACGCCGCCCTCACCACCCGTCGCGCGCTGGTGCTGCTGGAGGACGTGCTGGCCGCGCTGACGGTGTTCCCCGGGCACATGCGTCACATGACCGAGATCGGCTTCGGCACCGCGACCGAACTCGCCGACGTCATTGTGCGCGAGACCGGCTTGTCCTTCCGCATGGCCCACAACATCGTCGCGGTCGTGGTGTCCGAGGCGATCGAAGCGGGAAAACCCGCGACCTCGATCCGCGCCGAGGAGCTGGAGCGCGCCGCGCAGACCCTGTTCGGCCGCGGCCTCGGCCTGTCGGCGGAAGCGGTCCGCGCCGCCCTCGATCCGGCCGAGAATATTGCCGGCCGCACCATGACCGGCGGGCCATCGGCGGCGACGATGGCCGAGATGCTCCGGCGCCGGGAGGCCGCGCTCCTGGACGACACGGTCGGGGTAAGAGACCTTCGAAGCCGCGTCGATGCCGCGCGGGCGGAAAGCTTTGGCAAGGCATAGGAAAAGAAGATGTCCGAACTCTACGTCTGCCTGACCTTCGACCACGACAACGCAAGTTCCAACATCTCGCGCGGCCTGACCTCGCCGACGATGATCTCGCGCGGCGATTTCGGCATCCCCGCCACCGAGCGCATCCTCAAGCTGCTGGCGGCTGAGCATATCCCCACCACCTGGTTCATCCCCGGCCACACCATCGAAAGCTATCCATCTTGCGTGAAGCGGGTGTTCGACGGCGGCCACGAGATCGGCAACCACGGCTGGACCCATCGCATCCCAGCAACGCTCGGCCGCGACGGCGAGGAGGAAGAGCTGGTCCGCGGCAATCAGGCGATCCAGTCGCTGACCGGCAAGAAGCCGCGCGGCTACCGCTCGCCGTCGTGGGACCTGTCGCCGCACAGCGTTGATTTATTGCTCAAGCACGGCTTCGAATACGACAGCTCGATGATGGGCCACGACTATTTTCCGTATCAGGCGCGCAACGGCGACCAGGTGCCGCTGTTGGAAAAGATGACCTTCGGCGCCGACACCGCGCTGGTCGAGATGCCGATCTCCTGGTCGCTCGACGACCATCCGCATTTCGAGTTCTTCCGCGGCGAGCACATCGTCGTGCCCGGCCTGCAGAATGCCCGCGCGGTGTTTCAGAACTGGCTGGATGAGTTCGCCTACTTCAAGAAGCACCAGGAGTGGGGCATCCTGACCTACACCTTCCACCCCCACGTCATCGGCCGTGGCTACCGCATGCTGGCGCTGGAGGATTTCATCACCCGGCTGCGCGACGGCGGCGCACAATTCGTTACGATGGAAACGGCGTTGGGCGAGTACAGGAAGAAGTTTCCGGAAGGAGTAAGTTTACGAGGAAAGTAAGGCCAGGGCTCTGCCCTGGACCTGCAAAGGGGCAGTCGCCCCTTTGAACCCCTCTACCTAGGTTAGGCGCCCCGGGACGCTACCCCGGTGGGGTTTGGGGCAGAGCCCCATGCTTCTATTAAGGCGCACGTAACAGCAACCGATTGACCGCCTCCAGCTTAGCGAACGTCTGCCGCCAAGCACGGTCAAAACCCTCAATGCCACGTTCGGCCAGCAACGCAGCGATCTCGCCAACCGTGCGGTTGCCGTCGATCAGCCGAAGGATTGCGCCCGCGAGCGGCGGCAATGCCAACGGCACACGCAGGCTGTCGAACACCATGGTGATCGTGCCGTCAGGCTGGATGCGGCCGGCAAGCTCGTCGGCCGGCATCTCGCGCGCGATCGGCACCACGTCGGCGGCGAACGGGTCGGCACGGCGGGGTGCCTGCCCGGTGCGCACGCAATAGGCGATGTGCACGCTCATGTTGCCGGCTAGCGCCTCGGCCAGGGCGGCGCGGCGCGCCGGGTCCAGCGCGTCGGCGCGGGCGCGCAGCTTCGGATCGGGCAACAGGAAGGCAGGATCGTAGCGCATCGGCTCCATCCAGCACGCGACCTCCAGGCCCGCTTCGGCCAGCAGCGCGTGCAAGGCCGGCACCGTGAAGGCGACATCGCGCGGGTTGAGCAGCAGGTCGAACAGGCCCGGATCGCCGCCGTTGATGTGGTCGTCGAAGAACCGGTTGTGGCTCAGCCAGGCGGTTTCCGGCAGATGCCGCATCACCCGTTTTCCGACGTCCAGTCGGACGGCAGGCGGCTCGGTAGGCGGGGCGAGCAGGCGCAGCGCGTCCTGCACCATGTAGACCCCGGTGCGGCCGTGCGGCGCATAGACCATCAGGCCGATGCCGCCGCCGGGCGCCAGCACCGAAGTCAGGGCGCGCAGCCCCGCCGCCGGGTCCGGCAGATGGTGCAGCACGCCGCAGCAATCGACGTAGTCGAACGGACCAAGGCCGGAGCCGGGCAGGTCGAGCAGCGAGCGCTGCTGCCATTGTATGTTGTCGAGCTTGCGCACGGCAGCACGTTCGCGGGCGATCTTCAGCGCCGCGGTGGAGCGGTCTAGCCATGTCACGCCGCCGGGCCGGCCGTCGCGGTCCATCTGCTGGGCCAGCATCAGCGTGGCGTCGCCGGTGCCTCCGCCGGCGATTAACGCGTGCAGGGGGCGGGAGCGCGGGCGGGTGGCGCCGAACACCCAGTGGTCGATCTCGCGCAGATGGCCGGGACTGCCGACGATCAGCCGTTTGGCCTCGTCGCGCGGATCGCGCCGCGGATACGGAAAGGTTTCGTATTGCTCGGCAAGCTGGCTGTCGGCGGGGTCGGTCATGGCGCCCGGCATAGCCCGATGGACCGGCCGGCGCTAGATTCTGCGACTTGGAGCCATGCGCCGGTTCTGCTTGTCGCCGGCGCGTGCAGGCCGTATCTGTGCCAGATGCGCCAATTCACTCTGCTCTCCAGCCTGCTGGCTGCCGCCGTGCTTGTTGCTGTGCCGGCGATGGCGCAGCCGAAACACGTTCCCGCCAAACCTGCCACCGCCGCCACTCCGAAAAAGGTCGGCGGCTTTGAAGATTGGACCGCGGCGACTCATCAGGAAGGCGGGCAACTGGTCTGCTACGCCTTCACCCGGGCGCAGAACTCGATGCCGGTCCTGCCCGGCCGGTTGGAGGTCGTGCTGACCGTCACCGAGCGTCCGGGCGGGCGTGACGCGGTGGCGCTCAGCGCCGGCTTCAGCTACCCGGCCGCCGCCGAGGTCACGATGCAGGTCGATCAGGCCAACCACACGCTCTACACCGCCGGCCGATCGGCGTTCGCACGCGACGGCGCGGTGCTGGTCGCGGCGATGCAGAAGGGCCGCGGCGTGGTGGCGCGCTCACCGGGGCCGAACAAGGCCCAGATCGTCGACAACTTCAGCCTCAGGGGCTTCAGTCCGGCCTATGCCGCCATCGTCAAGGCGTGTCCGGCACCGAAATGAGCTCTGTCCAGATCAAGCCGCGCGACGCCGACGACCTTACCACCGCCGAGCGCGTCCGCATTCTGGCCAAGACCGCACGGTTCGACCCGCCGGCGGCAAAGCTGGCTGACGGGCGGCGCGAGCTGGTCGGGCTATCGCGCGAGGAGCTGCTGGCTGAACTGGCAGCAATTGGCCAGAAGCCGTTCCGTGCCAAGCAGATCTGGCACTGGATCTACCACCAGGGCGTCACCGAATTTTCCCGCATGTCGTCGATCGCCCGACCCTTGCAGGAAGAACTGGCCAAGCAATTCGTCATTGGCCGGCCGGAGGCCGCGTTGGTCCAGACCAGCGCGGACGAGACCAGGAAATTCCTGTTCCGGTTCCGTGACGGGCAGGAGGCCGAGACCGTCTATATCCCGGACCGCCAGGAGGATCGCGGCGCGGTCTGCATCTCGTCGCAGGTCGGCTGCACCTTGTCGTGTCGGTTCTGTCACACGGGCACCCAGACCCTGGTCCGCAACCTGGGCGCTGCCGAGATCGTCGGCCAGTTCATGGCGGCGCGTGACAGCTACAATGAATGGCCAAGTCCGAAGGGCGAGACCCCGCGGCTGCTTTCGACCATCGTGCTGATGGGCATGGGCGAGCCGCTCTACAACTACGCCAACGTCGCCAAGGCGATGACCATCGTCATGGACAACGAGGGCATCGCCCTGTCCCGCCGCCGCATCACCCTGTCCACCTCCGGCGTGGTGCCGATGATGGACCGGTGCGGCTCCGAACTCGGCGTCAACCTGGCGGTGTCGCTGCACGCGGTGCGCGACGACCTACGTGACGAGCTGGTGCCGCTCAATCGAAAATACCCAATCGCCGAGTTGATGGCCGCCTGCCGGCGCTATCCGGCGGCATCGAACGCGCGCCGCATCACCTTCGAATACGTCATGCTGAAGGGTATCAACGACACGCCAGAAGACGCGCGCGCGCTTGTGCGGCTGATCGCCGGCATCCCGGCCAAGGTCAATCTCATTCCGTTCAACCCGTGGCCGGGCAGCGCCTATGAGACCAGCACCCGCGCGGCCATCGACGCATTCGCCCAGATCGTGATGGACGCCGGGTTCTCCTCGCCGGTGCGCAGCCCGCGCGGCCGCGATATCTTGGCAGCTTGCGGGCAGTTGCGCACGGAAAGCAGGAAGGAAGGTCCGCGAGCGTGATCCTACGTTTCGCGGCCGATTTCCAGCGCCCTCGCATAGACGGTCTTTCGCGGCAGGCCGGTCGCGCCCGCCACCAGAGCCGCCGCATCCTTGACGCTGTTTGCCGCAAGCGCCGAGCGTAGCTGGCCGTCCAGGTCCTCGGCGTCGGCCAGTTCCGGCGGCCCTACGAGCACGGTGATCTCGCCACGCGGCGCGTTCTCCGCATAGTGCGCGGACACTTCGAAAAGCGTGCCGCGGCGGACTTCCTCGAACTTTTTGGTCAGCTCGCGCGCCACCGCGCAGGCGCGCGGGCCGAAAGCCTCCAGCATGTCGGCCAGGGTCTCGGCCAGCCGATGCGGCGCCTCGTGCCAGATCAACGTCGCATTCAGGCCGGCCCGCTCGGCGGCGCGCAGCGTGCCGAAGGCGCGCAACCGGGCGGCTCGCCGCGGCGGCGGAAATCCGAGAAAAAGGAAAGGCTGCGGCGGCAGGCCGGATAGTACCAGCGCCGTGACGGCGGCGTTGGCGCCGGGCACCGCGCCGACCGGCAAACCCTCGGCGATGGCGGCGCGGACAAGCCGAAACCCGGGGTCCGACACCAGCGGAGTGCCGGCGTCCGACACCAGTGCGATGCGCCGCCCGGCACGTAGTTGCGCGATCAGCCCGGGTATCCGGCTGTCCTCGTTATGCTCGTGCAGCGGCTGCAGCTTGCCCGTGACCCCTATTGCCGCCAGCAGGTGCCCGGTGTGGCGGGTGTCCTCGCACAGGATCAGGTCGGCCGCCCGCAGCGCCTCGCAGGCGCGCTTCGTGATGTCGCCGAGGTTGCCGATGGGCGTGGAAACCAGCACAAGACCGGCGTGGCCGGCGCCAGGTCCGGCTGCCGGCTCGCCAACCGGGATTCGGGGGATTTCGTCGCATGCTTCGTCGGTCATTGGCACTCCTGCTCGCAACTGTAGCACTCGCCGGCTGCGTCGCGACCGGCGGCTACCCGCCGGGCGGCGGACCCTATGCGTCGCCGACGCCGGGCCGGGCCGCCGGTGGCCAGATCGTGGCGATCCTGCTGCCGCTGACCGGCCCGCGCTCGGAGGTCGGCCAAAGCATGCTCAAGGCGGCCGAGATGGCATTGGCCGCGCCCGGCTCGCCAAATCTGCTGCCGAAGGATACCGGCGGAACGCCCGAGGGCGCCGCCGCCGCGGCG
>JANXRT010000092.1 GCA_025356735.1 Acetobacteraceae bacterium
TGTTGGCCGAGAGCAAATGCGGATCGACCAGGCCCATGCGGGTGGCGAGGCGCATGACCTCGTTGTGCAATTCGGCGATGGGGAAGGATTTCAGCGCCAGGCCGATCTCGACCGCGTCCTTGCCGGTGACGCTGTCGCCGGTGAGCAGCAGGCGCTTGGCCCATTGCGGACCTATATTATAGAGAAACAATTGGCTCGGCGGGGTGCCGAGGTCTCGGACGGGCGGAAAACCGATGCGGGCGTCGTCGGCGACCATGACGATGTCGCAGAGCAGCATGAGGTCGGTGCCGACGCCGATGCAGGTGCCGTGCACCTCGGCGATGACCGGCTTGTGCATGTCGAACAGGGTCATTCGCAGCCGCTGGCCCTGCTCCAGCCGCCAGACGTCGTCGTCCAGTTCCTCGCGGCCGCGGTAGTCGGGGCCCCTGCCCGCGCTGTACTCGGACAGGTCGGCGCCGGCGCAGAAATGCGGCCCGGCGCCGCGCAGCACGACGCAGTGAACAACGTTGTGCTCGTCGGCTTCGAGCAGGGCGGCGGCGAGCTCGCGGTGGACCTGGCTGGACAGCGCGTTGCGGCGCTCCGGCCGGTTCAGGGTGATGATCGCCGTGGTGGCTTCGACGACGTAGGTGATCTGCTCGTATTCCATGTTTTTCCCCGTTTGAGGCGAAGCCTATCGCGGTCGGCCGGGTTTACAACCGGGGCGGTGGGCGAGTACGCCTCCGCCATGACGGACATCTATGTCGATGGCGATGCCTGCCCGGTGCGTGATGAGGTCTATCGGGTGGCGGAACGGCTTGGCCTGGCGGTGTTCGTGGTCTCCAACGGGTCCCGCCCGATCCGGCCGCCGGCCAATCCCTCCATAAAGATGATTACCGTGGCAGCGGGCGCCGACGTAGCGGATGACTGGATCGCCGAGCGGATCACGCCGGCCGATGTCTGCGTCACCTCCGACATCCCGCTGGCGGCGCGCTGCCTTGCCGCCGGTGGCCGGGCGCTGACGCCGACGGGCAGGCACTGGACGCCGGACAACATCGGCAACGCCCTGGCCGGTCGCGCGGTGTCGCAGCACATGCGCGAGATCGGCATGAACACCGGCGGTCCGGCGCCGCTGACAAAAGCGGACAGGTCGAAGTTTTTGGGCGCGCTGGATACGGCGGTTCAGGCGGCGCGGCGGGTGGTGGTTCGGCCCTCGATCAAACCGCCGGCCGAGGATTGACTTGCCCCGGCCCGCAGGAAGTGATGCAAGCCGCGCTTGCGATGGGGTGAATGCAATGTCCATGTCCGACTCCAGCCTGGCAGCGACGCCGGCGATCGAGGAACTCACCGCCGACCGCTTGCTGATCCTGGATTTCGGCAGCCAAGTCACGCAGCTGATCGCGCGCCGGCTGCGTGAGGCCGGAGTGTATTGCGAGATCTGGCCGTTCAACGTCGATCCGGAGCGTATCCGGAAATTTGCGCCGCGCGGCTTCGTGCTGTCCGGCGGCCCGGCGAGCGTGACCGATCGGGATGCGCCTCGGATTCCGGGAATCGTCTTTGAGATGGGAGTTCCGGTGCTCGGCATCTGCTATGGCCAGCAGGCGATGTGTGCCCAGCTTGGCGGCGAGGTGATGGGCTCGGATCACCGTGAATTTGGCCGCGCCATGGTCGAGGTGCTCGACGATTGCGCGCTGTTCCATGGCGTCTGGTCGGTGGGATCGAGCGAGCAGGTCTGGATGAGCCATGGCGACCGGGTGACCCGGCTGCCGCCCGGCTTTCGCATGGTGGCCAGCAGCGAGGGCGCGCCGTTCGCCGTGATCGCCGACGACAAGCGGAAGTATTATGCGACCATGTTCCACCCCGAGGTCGTGCATACGCCGCACGGCGCGCAGCTGCTGCGGAATTTCACCCACAACGTGCTCGGGCTCGCCGGCAACTGGACCATGGCGGGGTTTCGCCACGCCGAAATCCTCCGCATCCGGGAGACGGTCGGCACCGGCCGGGTGATCTGCGGGCTGTCGGGCGGCGTTGATTCGTCCGTCGCCGCGGTGCTGATCCATGAGGCGATTGGCGACCAGCTGACCTGCATCTTCGTCGATCATGGGCTGCTGCGCGCCGGCGAGGCCAACGACGTGATCGCGACGTTCCGGAACCGCTTCAACATCCGGCTGGTGCACGTCGATGCTTCCGATCTGTTTCTCGCGGCACTCGATGGCGTGACCGATCCCGAGCAGAAGCGAAAGATTATCGGGGCGAAATTCATCGAGGTGTTCGAGGCTCAGTCGGCGAAAATCGGCGGCGCCGATTTCCTGGCCCAGGGCACGCTGTACCCGGACGTGATCGAGAGCGTCAGCTACACCGGCGGCCCGAGCGTCACGATCAAGTCGCACCACAATGTCGGCGGGCTGCCGGAGCGGATGCGGATGAAGCTAGTCGAGCCGCTGCGCGAGTTGTTCAAGGACGAGGTCCGGGTGCTTGGCCGCGAACTCGACATCCCCGAGATCATCGTCGGCCGCCACCCCTTCCCCGGCCCGGGCCTGGCGATCCGCATTCCGGGCGTGGTGACGCGGGAGAAAGCCGAGATACTACGTCGTGCCGACGCGGTGTTCCTCGACGAAATCCGCAAGGCAGGGCTGTACGACAAAATCTGGCAGGCGTTCGTGGTGCTGCTGCCGGTGCGCACGGTGGGGGTGATGGGCGACGGGCGGACCTACGACATGGCCTGTGCCTTGCGCGCCGTTACCAGCACCGACGGCATGACCGCCGAGATCTACCCGTTCGAGATGGCGTTCCTGTCGCGGGTTTCGAACCGCATAGTGAATGAGGTTCGGGGGATCAACCGGGTGACCTACGACATCACCAGCAAGCCGCCGGGAACGATCGAGTGGGAATGAGGGATAGTAGAAACGGCGGTAATCGGCGGCCGGAGCGAACTTTAGCGTAGAGGCTGTTCCCGATAGCCTGCGAATGTCAGCATGCGATCTGGAACAGCCTAGAGAACGGTGCAGAGATTACGATGCTTGCGAACGGGCGTGACGGGTCCAGGTGCTGAATTCCACCGCGAAGTGTTCGAGGTGGCCGCGAACCAGGCCCTCCGGCGCGGCCTGCGGCAAGGTGATCGTCAGGCGGATGTGAGTTCCGTCTGCGGCGTCCTTCATCTCGTGCATGGCCGAGCCGATCAGCACGCCGTCCACGTTGCGGATGATCGCGCCCAGCCGCTCGGGGTAGCTGTCATCCCAAGTCGTCGAAAACTTCGCCGCATCCTGGGTGAATTCGAGATGGATGAACCAGGGGATGTCGTCCTCGCCGACATTCTCGATCACCTCCGCGCGTTGGCCCAGCGGCACGTTCATGAAGTGATCGGGATGGGCGGCGCGCAGCTCGCTTTGCCGGTCCTCCTTCATCATGGCCATGAAGAAGCCGTGGAACGCCTTGGCCGAGGGTCCGGGTACGACGAGCTCGAGCACGCCCGACCGCCAGGCGCCATTCGACGCGCGGACCCACTCGGCCGTGCGGTCCGCGGATTGTCGGATCTCGTCCGCCAGCAACGCGCGCATGCGATCGTTGCCGACCTTGGCCTTAAGGAACTCGAGCGCGCCCTTTGCCCGGGCGAGTTCCAGCTTGACGATGTCGAGCGCGCTCAGCCGCTCCGCGCCGATGATCCCGAAGGTGGGATCGGTGTCGCGCTCGCGCTCATAGGGATGCCAATACATGTTCGTGTCCTTTCAGGTAAACGGGCCCATCCAGGCGGACGGGTGAGGGCCGGCGCGAATTACGCCTAGCCATGATGTGAACCGACCAACGTCGCCATTGTCGGGGCGACGAAACCTTCAGCCGACGCAGAAGCCGGGAACCCTGACCCGGCGGAACAGGTTGGGGTGCGCCGTGGCGCTGTCGGGATAGACGCCGCGCAGCGGGCCGAACTCAGGCTGCCGGTTGGTGTCGCCGAATTGCCGGGCGCTCTCGAACACGGCGTAATTCAGCCACATCGAGCTGTCGCCGATGCCATGGTGAAGTTGGGCCGAGATGTAGCCCGGTTGACGCTTGAAAAAAGCGGCGTCCTCCGCCCAGGCACGCTTGAAGTGCTCGGCATCGGCCGGATCGACATCGAACAGGTTGATGAGAACGACCGGCTCTTTCGACGGGTCGGCGAACTGCTCGGCGAGCTTCTGCCGCGGGTCCATTTCGACGTGCTTCAACATAGCGCTAAGTCCTTATGGCTGGAGGGCGCGACGGCGACGACCATCGTCACCTTGTGTCCTCACTCACCATAATGACCTTCTGGTCATTTTTAGTCAAGATAAAACTGGTCTTTGGGTCATTTTTATGCAATCTGGTCGGATGGCGATGCAAAAAACTGTCCTGGCCAAGCCCGCGAGAAGGGGCCGTGGCCCTAGCTCGGCGAAGACCGCCGCTACCCGCGAGGCCCTTACGGCGGCGGGGCTGGCGGCATTCCTGGAGAACGGCTTCTCGGGAACGCGCATGAGCGACGTGGCCGAGCGGGCCGGGGTTGCCAAGGGCACGGCCTACCTTCACTTCGAGGACAAGGCGGCGCTGTTCACCGAGGTGCTGCGGGTCTTCGTCCGCGACGCTGCGGGGAGCCGGGCGATAGGCCGGCCGCATCCAGGCGAAACGACGCACGCCTTCCTGCGGCGGACCCTGTTGCCGGTCGTGCGAGACGTACAGGCCAACGATCGCTTTCGCGTACTTTACCTCGTCATCGCCGAAGGACCGCGATTTCCCGAACTCGCCGAGATCTACCGCGCGGTCGCCATCGATCCGGTGCTCAGGTTGGTTCGCATATACGCCAAGCGCGCGGAGCGGCGGGGCGAACTGTGTCCGGACACGATCTCGCGGCTGCCTGTGCTGCTAATCGCCCCCGTGATCCTGGGCGCGGTCTGGAACAACCTTTTCGGCCGCGACGATCCGCTCGACGTGGCGGCGATGTTAGAGAGCTACCTGCTATTGGTCTTCGGCGCGCCGGACTGAACCCGGCCAATACGCCTCGGCTTAGCCCGGCGTTCCCGCCGGCCGCGCACGGCCTGGATGTACGCAGGATGACGGAGTAGTAGGACGGTAGAACCGGCCTTCTCGGCTGTCACCGCGGTCCAGCGCAGTGTACTGCGGGAAGCGTAAGGGCGTCTCCCGGCATGGCTGTCCGGACGCTGGCGTAGCAGGACTGTGGTATGCGTTTGGGGCGAGGGTTCTGCTCTGAGCGCTGTTGGTCGATCCCACTGGTCCGAAAGCAGGCGACAGTGCGCGTCAGGCGCAAGATAAATTTGCTACGGTATCCTTGGGTAAAAACAGCAACGTAGCTTTCTGACGGGCCAGGAAGCGGTTTACACGGCCGGCTCAGTAGTAAGAATCTCCATTAATCAAAACGGTCTTTGAAAGCGTATGTCCGGCGCCGACAGAACAGACCGTCAAAACGGGTGACAGCGCCAAACGGTCTTTTTGATGAGCTAGAATCTGCTTCATGCCACGATATGATTTTCTCGATCGGTGAATTTGGAAGCGTCTTCGGTCACGAATGGCAGCATTCTGGTCTCAAGCCAGAAAGAAGAATCGACTTATTGCGGAAGTTCAACTTCAATCGCGAGCAAACGACCTTCAACTTCTTCATCGTATGGCTTAGATTTGCCGCATGGGACTATTGACTTTCAACATCAACGTTACTTTGGACGGCTGCGTCGACCACCAGGCGGGCGTGGCCGACGAGGAGACGCACGCCTTCTTCACCCACCTCATGAATGAGGACGGAGCAATGCTTTGGAGGCGCATCACCTACGAGTTGATGGAGACTTACTGGCCGGCAGTCGCCCGCGGAGACGAGAAGGCGCCACCCGCGATGCGCGAGTGGGCGGTCAAGCTGGAGGCCAAGCCGAAGTATGTAGTGTCATCGACGCGAATGGTCTTTCCGTGGACCAACAGCCACCATGTCGGCGGCGAATCGCGATCCTGGGGTGCACGAGGATCTTGTATTCATCGATTAGATCCAGCCGGTCAGCTCGGTCGCGAGCTTGCCGCTACCGAGGAGCACGCCAGCCGGGTCGCGTCCTTGAGCCTTTGGACGCCTGTACGCGGGCCACGGTCCGACCCTCTACCAGAGCGGGCTGCTCAGCACGCGACGGCTCGAGCTGATCTCGGCCAAGCCGCTCCGCAGCGGCGCGGTCGCCATGCATTACCGGCGCGCGTATTGACCCAGAGCAGCCCCTTCGTGCCCAACTCGCAGGCCTGATGGGTATGCAAAACGGAAGACCCGGGGCGAGAGGCTGGTCGAGCGTCTTCAGGGTGCCGGCGACTTCGGGATGACCACCGATGAGGTTCTTGCGCTAATGCGGGGGCCGCCCGCGGATGACGACCGCCAGTCCACCAAGTGATCGTGCGAAGTGATCTTGGTCGATTCCAACGTCATCATCGACGTGCTTTCGCTGAACCCGGCTTGGCGCGCGTGGTCGGAAGCTGCGCTGGCCGATGCCGCGGACCATGACGAGATCGCCATTAACCCGATCATCTATGCCGAAATCTCCGCAGGTTTCGCGACAATGGCGGCGTTGGATGCCCATCTCGGCCTCGGCGAGTTCCGTCGGCTGGCATTGCCCTATGCGGCGGGGTTCGTTGCGGGACGGGCATTCGTGGATTATCGCCGCCGAGGTGGGATGAGGACATCCCCACTGCCGGACTTTTATATTGGTGCCCATGCCGCGATTGCCGGTTTTAGACTGCTGACCCGGAATGCGAGGCGTTACGTGGGTTACTTTCCTGGCGTGGAGCTGACCGCACCCGATTATCGAAGCTGACAGGAAGGCGTCGCCCGTCCAGATTGCCGGCTTGGCGCGTCCGACAAAGGCTTGCGCGGCGCGTGTGAAGTGTGTAGAACAAAACGTGACCATGGAGCTTCTCAAGAAACTCGAAATTTTGGCGGATGCCGCCAAATACGATGCCTCGTGCGCTTCTAGCGGCACGGCGCCGAGGAATTCGCTTGGTGCCAAGGATGGCGTCGGATCGACCGAGGGCATGGGCATCTGCCACGCCTATGCGCCGGATGGGCGGTGCATCTCGCTGCTGAAAATCCTGCTGACCAATTCTTGCGTCTATGACTGCCTGTATTGCATCAACCGCAAGTCGTCTAACGTGCGGCGCGCGCGGTTCACGGTCGAGGAGATCGTGACCCTCACGCTCGGGTTTTACCGGCGCAACTGCATCGAGGGCCTGTTCCTCAGTTCCGGCATCATCCGCGACCCGGACTACACGATGGAGCAGGTTGTGCGGGTTGCCCGCGTGCTGCGGGAGGAGCATGGCTTTCGCGGCTATATCCATCTGAAAACCATTCCGGACGCCGATCCCGCGCTCCTGGCCGAGGCCGGGCGCTACGCCGACCGGCTCAGCATCAATGTCGAGCTGCCGACTGAGCCTGGCCTTGCCGCATTGGCGCCGGAGAAGAACCTGCCGCGAATCCGGGCCTCGATGGGCCGCATGAAGACGCGCATCGACGAGGCGCGCGCCGATCGACGGGGCCCAAGATTCGCACCGGCGGGACAAAGCACGCAGATGATCGTCGGCGCCGATGCCAGCTCCGACCGCGACGTTCTGGCTCTCAGCACCGACCTCTATGGCGCGTATGGCCTGCGTCGCGTCTATTATTCGGCGTTCAGCCCGATCCCGGATGCCTCGGCCAAGCTGCCGCCGATCCACGCGCCTCTTGTTCGCGAGCATCGGCTCTACCAGGCCGACTGGCTGATGCGGTTCTATGGGTTTGCCGCACCGGAACTGGAAACCGACAACGCTGGCAACCTTGATCTGACCCTGGACCCGAAGCTGGCCTGGGCGCTGGCCCATCGCGAGCAGTTCCCCGTCGACTTGAACACCGCCCCGCGCGAGCGGCTGCTGCGCATTCCCGGCATTGGCGTGAAGTCGGTCGATGCCATCCTCAAGGCGCGTCGCCATCGCTGCGTGACGATGGAGGATCTGGCACGGCTTCGACTGCCCATCGCCAAGATCGGCGCTTTTGTTATTGCCCAGGGCCATCATCCCGGCGCCGCGCTGGACAGCGATCGGCTGCGCCAACGCCTGATGCCGAAGCCGGCACAGACCGAGATGTTCGGCTGATGCGATCCGTCGTGCTCGACGACGAGGCGGACTGGCAGGGATGGCGTCTGGCCGCGCGATCGCTGGCCCTGCAAGGCATCGCCCCGGAGGAGATCGTGTGGTCGGTGCGAACGCCGGACGATTTGTTTGCCGCAGCGGCAGGCCCTAGCCCGGTGGCGTCGGAAGGCACCTTCAACGTGCCCAAGGCCTTGGTCGAACTCGGCCAAACGGTGATCCAGGCACGCGATCCGGCACGGTTCGCACTGCTATACCGGCTGCTATGGCGCGCCCATCGCGGCGAGCGGCATCTTCTGGATCAGGTCACCGACCTGGAGGTGCAGCGCGCTCAGCGCCTCGCTCAGGCAGTGCGGCGCGACACCCACAAGATGCGCGCCTTCGTGCGCTTCCGCGTCGTACAGGAACCTGGAGGCACGCGCCATGTCGCCTGGTTCGAGCCTGGCCACCACATCGTCGAGGCCAATGCCGACTTCTTCGTCCGCCGATTCGCGACCATGACCTGGTCGATCCTGACGCCCGATCGCTGTGCGCACTGGAATGGTGCCGACATGCACTTCACGCCGGGTGCCAACCGCGGCGATGTGCCGGACGATGATGCGCTGGAGGCGTATTGGCGGGCCTATTTCAGCGCCATTTTCAATCCGGCCCGGCTCAAGATCGGCGCCATGACTTCGGAAATGCCGCGCAAATATTGGCATAACCTGCCGGAGGCCGCGGCTATTCCAGAACTGATCCGGGGGGCTTCTAAACGGGTCTCGCTGATGGTGGAGAAGGCTGGGGCTCTGCCCCTACCGGAATAACGCCCAGAGCGCATCCGTAAGTAGAGGGCATACAAGTGGCCAGCCCCTTGGCGGGGTCTGGGGCAAAGCCCCAGCCTTTTGCTTGGGATTGGTGAGCCCGTTGGGATTCGAACCCAAGGCCCCAAGATTAAAAGTCTCGTGCTCTACCAGCTGAGCTACGGGCTCACAGACGGTGCCTAGAACAGCAGCCAGGCGCCAAGGTCAAGGCTACTTCGCGTCGGAAGCAACCTGGACCTTGATGATGCGGTCGGGGTTGGTCACCGAACCGCTGCCGCCGGCGCCGCGCTTGATCGCGTCGACGTATTCCATCCCGGACACTACTTGGCCCCAGATCGTGTACTGTCCATCGAGATTCGGCGCCGGCGCGAACATTATGTAGAACTGGCTGTTGGCGCTGTTCGGGTCGCTGGTGCGCGCCGCGCCGACGGTACCGCGCAAGAAGCGCTTCTTGATGGTAAATTCGGACGGCAGATTCGGCAAATCGCTGCCGCCGGAGCCGGTGCCGGTAGGATCGCCGCCCTGAGCCATGAAGCCCTCGATCACGCGATGGAACGGGGTGTTGTCGTAGAAGCCTTTCCGCGCCAGTTCCTTGACCCGCGCGACGTGCTTTGGCGCGAGATCGGGCAGCAGCTGAATCACCACGCGGCCGCCTTTCAGGTCCATGTACAGCGTGTTCTCGGGGTCCAGCGTCGGCTGGGCATTGGCGGTTTCGGACATGATGGTTCCCATTGCAAGAGTGGCGGCCAATCCGGCGATCGACCGGATAGCGATGAAGCGGCGTGTGAGCATGATTGTCTCCGCGAGGGCCGGCGCTATTCCCGGCCGAGCTTGGCCAACGTGCGTTTGAGGGTAAATAGCGGCACGAATGTCGAAATATCGCCGCCCAGCTTGGCCACTTCCTTGACCAGACGGGAGGCGATGAACTGGTGGGTCTCGCTGGCCAGCAGGAACACGGTTTCAACGTCCGGCGCCATGCGGTAGTTCATGCCAGCCATCTGAAATTCGTAGTCGAAGTCGGAAACTGTGCGCAGCCCACGCACGATCATGCAGGCATCGACCTTGCGCGCAAAGTCGATCAGCAGCCCTTCGAACGATACCACCTCGATAACGGTGCCGTTGCGCGCGACAATCGGCGCCATCTCGGCGCGAACCAGCTCCAAGCGCTCTTCCAACGAAAATAGCGGCCCCTTGCCAGAGCTTATCGAAACGCCGATCACCAGCCTGTCCATCAGCCGCGCGGCGCGGCCGATGATGTCGATGTGTCCGTTATGAACGGGATCGAAGGTGCCGGGATAGACGCCGGTGCGCTGGCGGTTGGTGGCCGGATCATTCATCCGTGTCGGTCTCCAACGGTGCGGCGTCGGTCGCCGGCGGCTCTGTGGCAGCCTCGTCGAGATCATCGGCGATGCCGTCATCGACAATCGGGAAGACCGAATTAACGTGCTCGTCGGCGTTGAGCCGTAGCAGCATGACCCCCATCGCCTGCCGGCCGGTTATGCGGATTTCATCGCCGCGCAGCCGGATCAGCCGGCCGCCATCGGTCATCAGCATGACGTCGTCGCCCATGCGCACCGGAAAGCTGGCGGCGACCGCTTGGCCGCTGCGCTTTGACAGGGTGATGTTTGCAATCCCCTGCCCGCCCCGGCCGGTGACTCGGTAGTCATAGGCCGAGGAGCGCTTGCCAAAGCCACCGTCCGTGACGGTCAGCAGCAGCTCCTCGGCCGTTTCCAATTCGGCGATGCGCTCGGGCGAAATGGATTCTTCGGCGACGACCTCGTCGATCTCGACCGGCTCGGCAACCGCCTCGGCTTCTTCCTCGGCGGCACCGTTGCGCCGCTTCTGGCTGGCGTATTTCAGATACGCGATCCGCTCCCCAGGGGTCGCCTCGACATGGCGCAGGACGGACAGGCTGATGACCTCGTCGCGGGGTTTTTGCCCGCCGCCTGGGGACAGGCGGATGCCGCGCACGCCATCGCTGTCGCGGCCGGCGAACACGCGAAGGTTGTCCTCGCTGATCTGGAACCGGATGCATTTGCCGGCGTGGGAAGCCAGCATGGCGTCGTCGCCCTCACGGCAGGTGGCGACGCCGATCAGCCGGTCGCCCTCGTCCAGCTTCATGGCGATCAACCCGGAGGCGCGCACGTTGCGGAAATCGGACAGCCGGTTGCGGCGGACGTTGCCGTAACGCGTGGCGAAGATCAGGTGCAGGCTGTCCCACAGGCTCTCATCCTGCGGCAGTGGCAGCACGGCGGTGATATTGTCGGCACCGAGTTCGGGTAGCAAATTGATCAAGGCGCGGCCCTTGGCAGTAGGGCTGGCTTCCGGCAGGCGCCACACCTTCTGGCGGAAGGCTTGGCCGCCGGAGGAGAAAAACAGCACCCATTGATGGGTGTGCGCGTTAAAGCTGCGCATGACGATGTCGTCGCCACGGGTGCCCGCACCGCTGCGGCCACGGCCGCCGCGGTTCTGGGCACGGTAGGTTTCAAGCGGCGTGCGCTTGATGAAGCCGTCGCGGGTGATCGTCACCACCATCTGGCCCGGCTCGATCAGGCTTTCGTCGTCCTGGTCGGCGATGCCGTCGGCGATTTCGGTCAGGCGCGGCGAGCCGATCTCGGCGCGCGCCTGGGCCAGCTCCTCGCGCATCACCTCCATGCGGCGGATGTGGGAGGACAGGATGTCGAGCAGGTCGCGGATGCGCGCGCCGACCTCAGTCAGCTCAGCCTGGATCTTCTCGCGCTCTAGGCCGGTCAGGCGGGCGAGGCGTAGTTCCAGGATGCCGCGCGCCTGGTCCTCGGTGAGGCGAACCGTGCCTTCCGCGGAAATGGCGTTGCGAAAATCGTCGATCAGCGCCAGCAGCACGCCGATGTCGCCCGATGGCCAGGGCTGCTCCATCAGGGCGGCGCGCGCGGTCGCGGCATCCGGGCTGGCGCGGATGATGCGGATGACGTCGTCGATGTTGGCGACGGCCATGGCGAGGCCGAGCAACAAATGGCCGCGCTCACGCGACTTCATCAGCTCGAACCGGGCGCGGCGAAGGATCACATCCTCGCGAAACCGGATGAAGCAGGCGAGCGCGTCCTTCAGGCCCATCTGACGTGGGCGACCGGCATCCAGCGCCAGCATGTTGACGCCAAAGCTGGTCTGCAGCTGGGTAAAGCGATAGAGCTGGTTCAGCACCACCTCGCCGGTCGCATCGCGCTTGAGCTCGATCACCACCCGCATGCCGGACCGGTCGCTCTCGTCGCGGATATCGGAAATGCCCTCGATCTGCTTGGCACGGACCAGTTCGGCAATGCGTTCCTGCAGGACGGCCTTGTTGACCTGATAGGGCAGCTCGGTGATGACGATGGCGTCGCGATCTTTCCGGATCTCCTCGATCGTGGCGCGGGCGCGGATCATCACAGACCCGCGTCCGGTCTCGAAAGCCGAGCGGATGCCGGCACGGCCGAGGATGATGCCGCCGGTCGGGAAGTCCGGCCCCGGCACGATCCGCATCAGCTCCTCGAGCGAGGTATCGGGCTCTGCGATCAGGGCCAAGCAGGCGTCGATGATCTCGGTCGGATTGTGCGGCGGGATGTTGGTTGCCATGCCGACGGCGATGCCGCTGGCGCCGTTGATCAGCAGGTTGGGGAAGCTGGCCGGCAGGACTTTCGGCTCGTGCTCGCTGTCGTCGTAGTTAGCCTGGAAATCGACGGTGTCGCGGTCGATGTCGGCCAGCAGCAGCCCGGCGGCGCGGGCCATACGGACCTCGGTGTAGCGCATCGCCGCCGGCGGATCGCCGTCGACCGAGCCGAAATTGCCCTGGCCGTCGATCAGCAAGGTGCGCATCGAGAACGGCTGCGCCATGCGGACCAGCGCATCGTAGATCGAGGCATCGCCGTGCGGATGGTACTTGCCCATCACCTCGCCGACAACGCGGGCGGACTTCCGGTAGGGCTTGTCGGAGGTGTAGCCGGCCTCCTGCATGGCGTAAAGGATGCGGCGGTGAACCGGCTTCAGACCGTCGCGCGCGTCGGGTAGCGCGCGGGCGACGATGACCGACATCGCGTAGTCGAGATACGACCGGCGCATTTCCTCTTCGAGCACTACCGGGTGCAGTTCTTCCGGTGGGGTGATGTCAGACGTGTCGCTCAAGGTTTTCTCGGATCAGTTCGTGAAGGTTTTTCGACTCCGCCCTCAGCGAAGGCGTGGGGTTTAGCATAAGGGTACGGGGTGTCACCAGAACCGGTAGGGCTTGCGCCGGAACGCTCACCGGACCACGCTTCCAGCCAATAAAAAACGGCGGAACGGGAGACATTCGCATGGATGATATGGGGAGCCAGGGCGCGTTTGCCTATGCCGGTATGCTGATGGCCGACCTGCCGCCGGCGGCTGCGCGGTGGGGCGGCTTCCCACCGTATTTCTTCATCGGCGGCAACAACGACCCGACCCTGATTCCGACCGAAGCACTGGCCGAGGCCGCGGCGCGAGTGATCGAGCGCGAGGGCGCCAACCTCGCCATCTACAACATGGGACTGGGACCGCAGGGTTTTCCGGGGCTGCGCGAGTTCGTGGCGGCGAAGCTGCGACGGCGCCGGGCGATCGAATGCACCGCCGACGACGTGCTGATCACCACCGGCTCCGGTCAAGGCATCGATCTTGTCTGCCGGATGCTGGCGCAACCGGGCGACACCATCCTGGTCGAGGGGTTTTCCTATGGCGGCGCGATCACCCGATTTCGAAAACTCGGTCTGAAGATCGTCGGCATGGAGCTGGATGGCGACGGCATCCGGATGGACGCGCTGGAAGCCTCCCTGGCGGAACTGACAGGGCGCGGCATCACGCCGCGCTTCATCTACACCATCCCAACCGTCCAGAACCCGACCGGCTCGATCATGCCGCTGGATCGGCGCCAACGGCTGCTGGCGCTTTCGGAAAAGCACGGCGTGCCGATCTTCGAGGATGAATGCTATTCGGATCTGTTATGGGGCGAAGAGGCACCGCCTGCCCTGTTTGCCCTCGATCCGACCCGGGTGATCCATATCGGGTCGTTCTCCAAGTCGCTCGCTCCGGCGTTGCGGGTGGGCTACATGGTGGCGGAATGGTCGGTGCTGTCGCGTGCGATCGCGCTGAAATCCGACAACGGCACCGGCGCGATCGACCAGATGGTGATCGCCGAATATTTCGCCACGCACTACGCGGCGCATATCGATCGGCTGACGACGGAGCTTGAGGACAAGCTCGACGTCATGGAGGAGGCGGTGCGGCGGGAATTCGGCACCGCGGCCGAGATTTTCCGGCCCAAGGGCGGCATCTTCCTGTGGGTGAAGCTGCCAGACAGCGTGGATGTGCGAGGCCTGGTGGCGCCGGCGGCGGCGGCCGGCCTGGCCTTCAACCCCGGCCCGGAATGGTCATGCGACGCCGATGCCGCGAAATCCTATCTGCGCCTGTGCTTCGCCATGCCGTCGCGCCAGGTGATTGAGGATGGCGTGCGCGTGCTGGCGAGAGTCTGCTTCGAGCAGACCGGCATTCCCGTGTTCAGCGGGAACAAGGAAAACCTCGCCGGATAGTCGCCCGGCCGTGCTCAGACCGGCTCGGTGTCCAGCGCGTAGCCGGCTGCGCGCACCGTGCGCACGATATCGAGCTCGCCCTCGCCGTTGATCGACTTGCGCAGCCGGCGGATATGCACGTCAACGGTGCGCGGCTCGACATGGATGTCCGGCCCCCAGACCGCGTCCAGCAGCTCCTCGCGCGCGAACACCCGGCGGGGGTGCTGCATGAAAAATTCCAGCAGCCGGAACTCGGTCGGGCCGAGATGGATGGCGCGGCTGTTGCGCTGCACCCGGTGCGCGCCGAGGTCCATGACGATGTCGTGGAACACCAGCTGCCCTTTGGTCGGCACGCTGCTGGAGCGGCGCAGCAAAGCCCGGACGCGGGCCAGCAACGCATCCATGTTGAACGGCTTGGTGATGTAGTCGTCGGCGCCGGTGTTGAGGCCGCGCACCGCGTCCTGGTCCTCGGTGCGGGCGGTCACCATGATCACCGGCAGGTCGCGGGTAGCCGGGCGGCGGCGGATTTGGCGGCAGACCTCGATGCCCGACATCGAAGGCAGCATCCAGTCGAGCAGCACGAGGTCGGGTTGGGCCTCGGCGATGCGGGTCAGGGCCTCCTGCCCGTCGGCGGCCTCATCGACGCGGAAGCCTTGTTTTTCGAGGTTGTAGCGCAGCATCGTCGCCAGCGCCGCCTCGTCCTCGACGACCAGCACCAGCGGCTTGGCCAGGCTCGATACACCTTCGGGCATTTTTCTCTCCCCCATTGACGCGTGCTCAGGCTTGCGGACGGACCACGGCGTAGGCGGAGCTGTCGCCTTTCGGCCGCTCGTCAGGCATCACCTCGCCGGTGACGGCGTAGTAGACGGTCTCGGCGATGTTGGTCGCATGGTCGCCGATGCGCTCCAGGTTCTTGGCAATGAACAGCAGATGCGTGCACGGCGTGATGTTGCGTGGGTCTTCCATCATGTAGGTGATCAGCTCGCGGAACACGGTGTTGTAGAGGTCGTCAACGATCTGGTCGGACTTCCAGACCTCCATTGCCTGCTCGGCGTCGCGCTCGCCGACCGCATCGATGATCATCTTGAGGTTCTCCTGCACCAGCCGCGCCATGTGGGCGATGCCGGACAGGCTGAACGGCAGGATGAACTGGTTGAGCACGATGCTGCGCTTGGCGACGTTGGCCGCATAGTCGCCGATCCGCTCAAGGTCGCCGGTCATCTTGAGGGAGGAAATGATCTCGCGCAGGTCGCCGGCCATCGGCTGGCGCAGCGCCAGCAACCGGACGACGAAGGCCTCGATCTCGGCTTCCAGCGCATCGACGCGGCGATCCTCGTCGATGGCACGCCCGGCGGCGTCGGCATCGCGGAAATTGATCGCGTCGGCGGCGAAGGCGACCTGGGTTTCGACGATGCCGCCCATTTCGGCGATCATCGCGTGCAGCTTGTTGAGCTCAACGCTGTAGCTTTTGACGAGGTGTTCCGGCGTGTTCGACATGTTGTTTCCCCTGCACGCGTTCAGCCGAACCGGCCGGTGATGTATTCCTGCGTGCGCTTCTGCTTTGGCGAGGTGAACAGTTGCGCGGCGCTCGCGACCTCGACCATCTCGCCGAGATAGAAGAACGCGACCTGGTCGGCGCAGCGTGCCGCCTGCTGCATGTTGTGGGTGACGATGGCGATGGTGAAGTCGGACTTCAGCTCGTCGATCAGTTCCTCGACCTTCAACGTCGAGATCGGGTCGAGCGCGCTGGTGGGTTCGTCGAGCAGAATAACTTCCGGGCGGACGGCGATGGTGCGCGCGATGCACAGCCGCTGCTGCTGGCCGCCGGACAGGCCCTGGGCGGAGGTGGACAGCCGGTCCTTGACCTCGCCCCACAGCGCCGACCGGGTCAGCGACCATTCGACGCGTTCGTCCATTTCCGACTTCGACAGTTTCTCGTGCAACTTGATGCCGAAGGCGATGTTGTCGTAGATCGACATCGGGAACGGCGTCGGCTTCTGGAACACCATGCCGATGCGCGAGCGCAGCGAATTGAGGTCAAGGTCCGGATCGATGATGTTCTCGCCGTCCATCGTCACCTTGCCGGTGGCGCGCTGGTTGGGATAGAGGTCGTACATGCGGTTCAGCACCCGCAGCAGGGTGGATTTGCCGCAACCCGATGGCCCGATCATGCCGGTCACCTGACGTTCCGGCAGGTCGAGGTCGATCGCTTTCAGCGCGCGGTTGTCGCCGTAGAAGAAATCGAGGTTGCGGATGGAAATCCGCGCCGGGTTGAGCCCTGTGGCGACGTGGGTCTTGATCCCCGCCATGCTGGTCGCGACTGAGGAGCGGCGGGCGTCGGAACTGCTGGTCATGGTTGCCATGGTGCTCCTTCGGGGGATCGCGGTGTGAACGGGGTCATTTGCCGCCGCGCAGCACGACACGGGCCAGGATGTTGATCGCCAGCACGCCGAAGGTGATCAGCAGCGCGCCGACCCAGGCCAGTTGGACCCAGTCATCGAAGGCCGAGCCGGCATACTGGTAGATCGTGACGGGCAGGCTGGCCATCGGCTTGGTCAGGCTAAGCGACCAGTTGAGGTTGCCCAGGCTGGTGAACAGCAGCGGCGCCGTTTCGCCGGCGACGCGCGCCACCGCCAGCAGCACGCCGGTGACGATGCCGTCCTTGGCGGCGCGGTAGCAGACCTGGACGATCATCTTCCATTTCGGCGCGCCGAGAGCCATCGCAGCTTCCCGCATCGCCACTGGGATCAGGCTGAGCATGTCCTCCGTGGTGCGCACGACGATCGGAATGACAATAACGGCTAGCGCGATGCAGCCGGCAATCCCGGAGAAGCCGCCGAACGGGGCGACCACCAGCTGATAGATAAAGAGGCCGATCAGGATCGAGGGTGCCGACAGCAGCACGTCGGAGACGAACCGGACCGCGTTGCCGAGCGTCGAGCCGCGGGCGTATTCGGCGAGGTAGGTGCCGACCAGCAGCCCGACCGGGGTGCCGATGGCGACGCCGATCACCGTCTGGATCAGGCTGCCGACGATGGCGTTGAGCAGGCCGCCGTTGGAGCCTGGCGGTTTCGTGACCTCGGTGAAAACGCCGAGACCTATGCCGCCGAAGCCGCGCACGATCAATGTCAGCAGGATGGAGGCCAGTAACGCCAGGCCGATCAAGGTCGCCAGCACGCATAGCGCCTTGACAACCGTGCTGGCACGCGAACGGCGGCGGCCCAGCGCCTTGGCGACGTTGAGGTTCTTGATGGCGCCTGGCAGCGTCGAGTGGGAGGAGAGTGTGGCGCTCATCGCATCAGACCTTCAGCCGTGGGCGAAGCAGAACGCGCGATATGGCCAGCACGATGAACGAAATCACGAACAGGATGAAGCCGAGCGCCAGCAGCGCCGACAGCTTCAGGCTGCCCGATTGGCTTTCAGGAAATTCCAGCGCCACCAGGGAGGCGATCGTGTTGCCGGGGCCGAACAGGGTCGTCGCGATCCGGTTGGTGTTGCCGATGACGAAGGTCACCGCCATGGTCTCACCCAGTGCCCGCCCCAGGCCGAGCATGATGCCGCCGACGACGGATGTACGGGTGTAGGGAATTACGATTGACCGCATCACCTCCCACGTCGTGCAGCCAAGGCCGTAGGCGCTTTCCTTGAACACCGGTGGCACCGTTAGGAACACGTCGCGCATGGTGGCGGCGATGAACGGGATGATCATTACGGCCAGGATCAGAGCCGCAGTCAGGATGCCGGTGCCGAAGGCCGGGCCGCCGAACAGCGGGCCGATCAGCGGCAGCTCGCCTACGCTGTCGATCACCGCCGGCTGGATGTACTGCGCCATGATCGGCACGATGACGAAGAAGCCCCACATGCCGTAGATGATCGACGGCACCGCGGCGAGCAGCTCGATCGCCGTGCCGACCGGCCGGCGCAGCCATTGCGGGGCGAGCTCGGTCAAATAGAAGGCGATGCCGAACGCCAACGGGACGGACACAATCAAGGCCAGCACGGCGGTGACGACGGTGCCGAATACCGGGACCGCGGCGCCGTAAACCTCCTGCACCGGATCCCAGTCGGTCGAGGTCAGGAAGCCGACGCCGAACTTCTCGAACGCCGGCAGGCCGCCGATGAACAGGGTGACGATGATGGCGCCGAGCAGAACCAGCACGAACACACCGGCGATGCGGGTGAGCGAGGCGAAGACGAAGTCACCGAGGTTGGCGCCGCGTGAGGCTGTTCGGCGGGCTTGTTGCACGTTAACGATCCTGGAAGGTTAGGAAGGCAGCATGGGGCTCTGCCCCAAACCCCGCCCCCACGTTTAAGCATGGGGGGCCGTCGCCCCTCTGAACCCATATACTTGAGGCATGCACTTTCGGGGTGGAGTCAGGGGCAGAGCCTAGTTAAAACACCGGCTTACCGTCGGGATTTTTGATTTCCGTATGCCAGGCGCTACGCACCGCATCCTGCACCGCGCCCGGCAGCGGGATGTACTCCAAGGCCTGGGCCGTAGCCGCTCCGTTGGTAAAGGCCCAATCGAAGAACTTCATCACATTGGCACTGCGGCCCGGGTCCTTGGGGTCCTTCGGCAGCAGGATGAAGGTGGCTGAGACGATCGGCCAGCTGGTGTCGCCGGCCTGGTCGATCAGGTCGACGGCGAAGTTCTTGGCATCGCGCCAGTTGCCGGCGGACGCGGCGGCGTTGAAGGCGGCTGCGGTCGGCTTGACGAACTGTCTGGCCTTGTTGCGCAGCTGGACGGTGATCAGCTTGTTCTGGGTGGCGTAGGCGTTCTCGACATAGCCGATCGAACCCTTGGTATTGCGGACCGTGGCGGCGACGCCGTCATTGCCCTTGGCGCCGGCGCCGGCCGGCCATTTAACCGAGGTCGCGGCCCCGACCTTGCTTTTCCAGTCAGCGCTGACAGCGGACAGGTAGGAGGTATAGACGAAGCTGGTGCCCGAGCCGTCGGCCCGGTAGACCGGGGCGATCGCCAGGTTCGGCAGGGTGACGCCACGGTTGGCCTCAACCAGCTTGGGGTCGTTCCACTTGGAGATCGTGCCGGCATAGATGTCGGCCAGCAGCTCGCCAGGGAGTTTCAGTGCGTCCATCTCGACGCCGGGAATGTTCACGATGACCACAACAGCACCCATCACGGCGGGGAACTGCAGGATGTTGCCCGACGCGAGCTTGGCCGCGTCCATCGGCGCGTCGGAGGCGCCGAAATCGACAGTCCGGTTGAGGATCTGATTCTGTCCGCCGCCCGAGCCGATGGCCTGGTAGTTGAGCTCGATGCCGGTCGCGGGCTTCGCGGACTCGGCCCATTTCGAGTAGACGGGGGCGGGGAAGGTGGCGCCGGCGCCGGTGATCTGCTGGGCCTGCGCCACGGCGGTAGTGGCGTAGCCAGCCAGCGCGAACGCCAGCACGGTGTTGATCTTCATGGAGACTCCTGCAGGAACATGCCGGGTGAGGCGACATTAACGAGCGGAACCTAGGCGGCAGGTGCGACGGCTATATTTCAGTTTTATGATGGTTCCGTGACAACGGATGCGTGTTTTCGTGTCGAAAATAGCGGGGATTGATGCGGGCCTGTTAAATTCGAGCCTTTCCATCAGGATGAACACATCCAAGCGCCGAGGGACCCTGCATGCCGAAGATCGATGCCGACCGCCTGATCCGGGATCTTCGCGACTTGGCGAGCATCGGCGCCTACAGGACCGGCGTGCACCGGCCGACCTATTCGGCGGCGGACATGGATGGGCGGCGCTGGCTGATCGAGCGGATGCGTGCGGCCGGGCTGGAGCCGTCGATCGACGGCATCGGCAACGTGCTGGGGCGGTCGGCCGGCTCCGGGCCGAAGCTGCTGCTGGGCTCGCATGTCGAGACGCAGAACCATGCCGGGTGGCTCGATGGCGCGCTTGGCGTGGTGTTCGGGCTGGAAGTTTTTCGCGCGTTTGTTGGGGATGCTTCGTGCGCTGGCCTGGGCATCGACGTAATTGCGTTCGCCGACGAGGAGGGACATTTCGGCGGGTTTCTCGGCAGCCGGTCGTTCATCGGCGCGCTGGATGAGGCCGAGATCGACCGGTGCGCGAACAAATACGATGGCACCGGTTTGCGTGATGCGCTGCTTTCGGCGGGGTTGGCGGGGCTGCCGCGCGTGGTGATGGAGCCAGGCCGCTACAGTGGCTATCTGGAAGCGCATATCGAGCAGGGTGCGGTTCTGGAAGCCGCGGGTGAAAAGATTGGCGTGGTGACGGCAATCGTTGGTTCGCGCCAGCATAGGATTGTCTTCAATGGCCAGCAGAACCACGCAGGCACCACGCCGATGGCGCTGCGCCGCGATGCCGGCATGGCGTTGGTGCGGCTGGCGGCCGCGATCGGCGAGCGTTTTTCTGACATCGCCGGGCCGGCGACGGTTTGGACCATTGGCCGGATTACGTTGGAGCCGGGTGCACCGAGCATCGTCCCCGGCCGGGCCGAGATGCTGTTCCAGTTCCGCGACACCGATCCGGCTATTCTTGATGCCCTGTCAACAGAGCTGGACCGGCTGGTGGCGAATGTCGAAAAAGGTCCGTGCGGGGTCGAGCTGCACCGGGTCGGCACCTCAACCCCGACGCTCATGGATGCCGACCTTCAGGTGGCGCTGAGCCAGGCCGCCGAGCGTCATGCGCCGGGGCGACACAGAAAGATGCCAAGCGGCGCCGGGCATGATGCCCAAATTCTGGCCCGCGCGATGCCGGTGGCGATGCTGTTCGTGCCAAGCATCGGCGGCATCAGCCATCATCACGACGAGAACACCTCCGACGCCGACATCGTGTTGGGATGCGCCGTGCTCGCCGACGCGGCGGCGGATATCCTGAAAGGGGTTCCGCGATGAGCACGGTCGCCATCCGGACCACGCGGCTCGGCGAGAATCTTCTCGAACGAGGCCTCCGCCAGGGAGTGGAAATGTGCGCCGCCATTCTGGTGCTGAGCGAGATCGTCGTGTTGTTCGCCGGCGTGGTCTCCCGCTACGTGTTCCATGCGCCGCTGGTATGGTCGGACGAGCTGGCATCGCTACTGTTCCTGTGGCTGGCGATGCTCGGCGCGGTGATCGCGCTGCAGCGCGGCGAGCACATGCGGCTGACGGCGATCGCGGGTAGCCTGCCGCCGCCCTGGCAGGCGCGGGCGGAGGCGCTGGCGGTCTGCGCCGTCGCGCTGTTCCTGGCCATGCTGCTGCCGGCGGCATGGGACTACGCCGCCGACGAATGGTATATCGAGACACCGGCGCTCGGCCTGCACAACACGATCCGTGCCGCGGCGATCCCGATCG